>NZ_JBSKHP010000007.1:248741-260050 GCF_057128625.1 Pseudomonas imperatae
CACTCGTAGCTCAGCTGGATAGAGTACTCGGCTACGAACCGAGCGGTCACAGGTTCGAATCCTGTCGAGTGCACCATACAAGTGAAAGCCCGCCTTCTTCTGAAGGCGGGCTTTTTGCTTTTCTGCGTTTCAATAATCCGTAGCCGCTGCCGCCAGGCTGCGCTGGCCCGCATGGATGATGAGCATCTCCACCGGGGCGCAGGGCCAGCGCAGCCTGCGGCAGCGGCTACGGGGATTCGCTCTGGCGTTTGAGTTCGGCGTCCAGCTGCTTGCGCTCCTTGGCGGCCGAACGCTCGCTCTGGCTGCTCAAGTGCGGGTGGTAGGCCTGCTGCAGGCTCTGCTGCGTCCCTGGCGGGCATTGCTGGGTGGTGAACGTCAGGTGCCCATCCTCATCCTCGCAACGCGACACGGTCTGTGCCAGCGCACCCAGGGCAGGGCACAGCAGCAGCCCTGCCAGTAGCCAACGCTTGGTTTGCATCGAACGTCCTCCATGACTGTGCGGTCCAAAGCGTAACGGCAATTGCGCTGCCTGGGGCTGTGATTTGTTTTCCACATGCGTCGTCGCAATTCCCGGTACTCGAACTGCGCCCAGATTTCGCGCGCAAGCATTTGTTCTTGCCAGATTTTTTCGCGTTAAAAGCCGGCAGCCGGTGTATCATTGCGCCCGTCAGCCCCGCCGGGGCTTTGGATTATTTCCATGGACTTACCCAGTAGTTACTCAATAGCTCGCTACACCTATCAAGAATCGACCGATTGAACCTCCGGCGTGCTCCGCTGCTGGGGGTGGAGTTCGCCTATGACCGAAGTAGAAGTTAAAAAGCCGCAGGACAGCCTGCAGGATCGCCTGGCCCAGGTGGTCGACCTGCTGCAGCGCCAGCGCGTGGTCGAAGACCTCACGCACCGCCAGGAAGGCCAGCATGGTGATCTGGTCGAAAACCTGGTGCACCGCCAGAACCTGGTCGAGCTGCAGCGCAAGCTCGACGACCTGCACTCCGCCGACGTCGCCTACATTCTTGAAGCCTTGCCCCTGGCAGATCGCCTGACGGTCTGGCAGCTGGTCAAGGTGGAGCGCGACGGCGACATCCTCCTGGAAGTCTCCGACTCGGTGCGCGAGACCCTGATCGCCGACATGGACGATCACGAGCTGCTGGCCGCCGCCAAGGAGATGGACGCCGACGAACTCGCGGACCTTGCCCCCGAGCTGCCCCGCGATGTAGTGCACGAGCTGATGGAAAGCCTCGATGCCCAGCAGCGTGAGCGCGTGCGTTCGGCGTTGAGCTACGACGAGGAGCAGGTCGGTGCGCTGATGGACTTCGAGATGGTCACCATCCGCGAGGACGTCAGCCTGGAAGTGGTGCTGCGCTACCTGCGCCGCCTCAAGGAGCTGCCCGGCCACACCGACAAGCTGTTCGTGGTCGACCACGACGGCGTGCTCAAGGGCGTGCTGCCGATCAAGCGCCTGCTGGTCAACGACCCGGAGAAGCAGGTGGCCGAAGTCATGGCCAACGACCCGGTGTCGTTCCACCCTGACGAGGACGCCTACGACGCCGCCCAGGCGTTCGAGCGCTATGACCTGATCTCGGCCCCCGTGGTGGACAAGAACGCCCGCCTGATCGGCCGCCTGACCATCGACGAGATGGTCGACCTGATTCGTGAAGAGAGCGAGACCGAAGTCCTCAACATGGCCGGCCTGCGCGAAGAGGAAGACATCTTCGCCTCGGTGTGGCGCTCGCTGCGCAACCGCTGGTCGTGGCTGGCCATCAACCTGATCACCGCTTTCGTCGCCTCGCGGGTGATCGGCCTGTTCGAAGGCTCCATCGAGCGCCTGGTGGCCCTGGCCGCGCTGATGCCCATCGTTGCCGGTATCGGTGGCAACTCCGGCAACCAGACCATCACCATGATCGTGCGCGCCATGGCCCTGGACCAGGTGAGCCCGGGTAACAGCAACACCACGCGCCTGCTGCGCAAGGAACTGGCAGTGTCGTTGATCAACGGCATCGTCTGGGGCGGGGTGATTGGCGTGGTGGCCTACCTGCTCTATGGCAGCTGGTCACTGGGTGTGGTGATGACCGCGGCCATGACCCTCAACCTGCTGCTGGCGGCCTTCATGGGCGTTATAATCCCCATGACCCTGGCCAGGTTCGGCCGCGACCCGGCCATGGGCTCCAGCGTGATGATCACCGCCATGACCGACAGCGGCGGCTTCTTCATCTTCCTGGGCCTGGCGACCCTGTTCCTGATGTAGGTCGAACCCGCGCCCACAAAAAAGCCAGCTTTCGCTGGCTTTTTTCATGGGCTTTTGGCGAGCGCTCACGAGGCGTCGGCAGTGGCCTCGGCGTTGTGGTCGATCAGCGACACCAGCGCGTTCTGCTGGCGGTGCGACAGTTGGCGGAAGCGTTGCAGCAGTTCACGCTCGTGCAGCGACAGCTCCGGGCTGTCCAGGCGCATGCTCAACTCTTCGCCCAGGGCGCCTTCTTGAATCAGGCTCTGTTCCAGGCGGGCGATGATTTCCGAGTTCATGCTACGGTGATGATTACGAGCTACCTCTGCAATGCGCTCACGCATTCCATCGGGAAGGCGTACGACGAATTTGTCAGCCGTACGGCTGGAGTAAATAGCCTGTTTCATTGGGCGCATATATTTGACCGTTTAGTTCAGGGGGAGCGGTTCTCGAAATTAGCCGCACGATGTGTTTACGACAGTCGATACAGCAAAAGTTCAACCTGAATTGTGAAAGAGGCTTCTATGATGCCTCATAGTCGCCATTTCGTTGGCGCCAATTCTGTGACAAATATTGAACTGAATAAGGGCTTTTTGCCAGCACCAATTGTCGAAAATGAGCACTGGTTGGAAAATCCCCGTTCGCCTGTCGACTGCCCGGTTTCGTCCCGCTATCTCGAGAGGTGCTCTGGCTCGTCCGGTACAACCTGTGCACAATGACGCGCGAGCTACCCTATGATTCAGCATAGTGGCATTTTGGCAGGTTGCCAGCATGCTGCCATACAGAGCGATGAGATGTCGGGACGTTTGATCTACCTGATGGGGCCTTCCGGGGCCGGCAAGGACAGTGTCATCGATGCGGCGCGCAGCGCCTTGCAGCGGGCTGACGTGCACGTGGTGCGACGGACCATCACGCGGTCCGCCGAAGCCGTTGGCGAACATGCCATCGGCGTCAGCCCGGAAACCTTCGCGCGCTTGCGCGAGGCGGGCGAGTTTGCCATGAATTGGCAGGCCAACGGGTTGCAATATGGTATCGGCCGTGACATCAACGCGCGGCTTGCCGGCGGCCAGCACGTGCTGGTCAACGGCTCCCGCGCCTGGCTGCCCCAGGCCCTGCAGCTCTACCCCGAACTGATCCCGGTGCTGGTCACCGTCGACAGCGCCGTGCTGCGCCAGCGCCTGCAGGCCCGCGGGCGCGAAACCGCGGCGCAGATCGACGAGCGTCTGGCACGCAACGAGCGCCTGCAGGCCGAGCCGGGGCAATGGGAGGAGGGAAGCGTGCGCATCGAGACGCTGGACAATTCCGCCGACCTTGCGTCAGCGGTGCAGCGCCTGATGGCGCTGCTGGCCCGTCACGGCATCAGCGCAGCGACGGATCGAACTTGATCTTGCGGCCGCGCAGCAGCGCCAACAGCAGCAGCGCGGTCGACACCCCACTGGCAATGCCCAGCACCGCGCTGGCCTGGCCGGCATCCGGTGGCAAGGTCACGGCCGCCAGGAAGCTGGTAAGGGCAATCAGAAAAAAGGCCCATGCGCTTTTCGACATGTGCTGCTCCTTCAAAAGGTATAGCGGTCAGTATGGATCACCGGCACCGATTCGCCCTGTTCCTGCTGCGAGGTCAGTACCGACATCCCTCTGTGCGGCTTCATGTCCGCCACCTGCGCGGCCGGCCGGGCCATGAAATGCTCCGCCTGGACATGCACCAGGGCGGCATCGGGTTGCGCCTCGTCATGGAAATGAAACGCCACCAGGGCAACGAGGGCCAACGCATTCAGGGCAAAGAGGGTGCTGTTCATGGGGCTTGTCTCCGCAGAGTGAAGGGCTGCCTGGCCACTTTTTATGCAAGTGAATACAGCAGACGCCGTGCCAACCCTGAAAGTCGGATAAAACCCAATGATTTCAGTAGTTTACAGGGTTTTGACGGCAGTGGCAGGTTGCAATCTGCAAGATGGCATTCTGGCAGCCTTGCAAAATGCACGGTCGCCGCGGGCCCCTGTGCCAGAGCGTTCGCGCCGCCATCCGGAAAAGTTCCCTCGGCGTTCACCTTGCCTACAGGCAAAAAGGCCACGGATGACATGACAAATGCGGGGCGGCTGGTTAACATGCTCGCCGTCCATCGTGCTGCGGGTTCCTCGCAGCGCTCAGCAAGGTCTCAGTAGCTCAATTGGATAGAGCATCCCCCTCCTAAGGGGAAGGTTGGCAGTTCGAACCTGCCCTGGGACACCATATTGTTCGCCTCGCCCGTCGTCTCATGGGCAAATGTGTTGCGCCATCCTTCAGATCCCGTGCTGCGCGTTGCTCGAAGCCGACCCATCCCCTATGGTTGCTCCAGGTTAAGCCGCCACCAGGGGTGGAAATGATTGTTCAGACCGCAGCTCCGAAAAAAGTCGTCGCCAAGCGCAAGAAAGCTGGCAAGAGGCTGACGTTCGAAGATGTGCGAATCGCTGCTCGCGGCGGAGAGGCTGCATTTGATCATTACGTCGAGACCGGAAAGCTCCCCGTCTCTAAGTGAGCCTTTCCGTTCGTAGTGATCAACTGATCCCGGACATCGCGCTAACTTTTCCGCAACGACCGCAGGCGGCAACCCATCGTTGAACTGATGTGGCCTTTGCCAGTTGTACCACTGCATCATGAACCGACCGATCTCCTGTTGGGCCAGTGGCGCGCTCATGTAGCCCACTGTCGGCACCTATTCCGGCCACTTCAACACAGGCTAAGCGTGTTCACTCAGAGGCATGCTGAAGGTATGTGGTGGCGCATAGCCACTTTCCAACTACGCTGAAGCGCTATGCCCACCGTAGACAGGGAATTCTCACGATGCACTCCTTGAGCAAGATACACATCAAAAACTTCCGTTCGTGTAAGCAAGTGTTGTTACCTCTGGGTGACTTCACCCCGCTGGTTGGTCAAAACAACGCGGGGAAATCCACCATTCTCGATGCGATCAGATTAGTGCTTGCACCAAAGGCATTTGCGAAAACAGACGCTAACGACCCCGGCGAGCCAATCATTATCAGCGCCTGCGTATCGGGGATCACTGAAGAGCTGGTTGAGCAAATTCCTGAAGCCAAGCATCGAGCAGCGATCACCCCCTACTGCATCAACGGTGACCTTTGGATAAGGATTTCTGCATTAGGCTCAACCAAACCGACGACAGAAGTCTGGGCAAACGCAGATCTAGACGAGCAAGGCCTTCCTAGTTCTTGGCGCTCCTATCCAACGGGCCTGCCGCAGGCCATTTCGGCATTGTTACCCGAAGCGTTGCATGTCCGCGCCATGGACGACGTTCAGGAAGATTTAGGCAAAGGCAAAGCCGGCAGTACGATTCGAGGTCTGCTGGATGAAATCATGGCGCCCATCCTTAGCGCCCACCAAGAGGTACAGGATGCACTCACAGCGGTCAGGAACATACTGGGGGCTGATGGTGAAAACCGATCCCCTTTACTCACTGAGTTCGACGCCAGCGCCAACAGCGCGCTCTCAAGCTTCTTCCCTGGTCTGCTGTTGAACCTGGATGTTCCGTCTATCGACGTTAAAGAATTCTTCAAAAGTGGTGACTTAAACGTGACCGATGAGATATCCGGTCAAACCAGGCGATTCGATACTTTGGGTAGCGGTGCACAGCGTGCGATACAAATGGCCTTGATCCGACTCCTGGCCGACATCAGAAAAACCCGCGATCAAGACCTTGCTCGGCGACTACTGTTGATCGATGAGCCCGAGATTTTTCTCCATCCACAGGGGGTAAGAGGCCTAAGGGAAGCGCTCCACGTGCTTTCAAAATCTGGCTACCAGGTCGTGTTCACCACCCACTCGCCATTGATGGTGAGCAGGGATAACGCACCTGAAACGGTCATCGTACGCAGATCACGGGAGAACGGTTCTCAGGTTCGCATTCCGATGGGGGCGGCTGTCACGCAGGCCATGGCTGAGGCACAAGCTCAATCTAGAACCCTTTTTGAGCTTGGAAATATTGCTGAAATTTATTTCGCAGAGAAGGTGATTCTCTGCGAGGGAAAAACCGATCAGAGACTTCTGCCACTCATCTACGAAAAGCTCTATGGCGTCAGGCCTGAGCTCGAACGGATATGCTTTGTTGCTCTTGGCAGTTGTACGTCCATTCCCAAGGGCTTTTCCGTCCTGACAGCGATGGGTATCAAATGTGGTGTGATCGCTGACTTAGATTTTGCATTCACTCATGCCAGGGGGCCTTGGCTACCGAAAGAGTCCGAAGAGATGGACAGCGTTAGATCTGTGCTTAAAGTCGTCGGAGAAACCGAAGGTTTCCAAATAGGTGGCAACGGCATGCCTCAGAACTCCAGAAACGGCTCAGCAGCTGACTGCTGGGCTGCCTTTGCGAGACATGCTGACGGCCGAGCTCTGGCGCATGCTGCGCATGAGGTAATGAAGGATTTTGCAACCTGGGTTTGGCCAATGGGCTGCATTGAGGACGCATTGAATATTACTGAGAAGGGAGAGGTGGCCATCATCGATCAGGAAGACAATATCCGGAGCTGGGGGCCGGAGATTATTGATCAGGAATATCCCATTTTCCGAAATACTCTAGATTGGATGCGAGCTATCTAGCATTACACCTCATTGTAATCCTTCCAGTTGGAAGGATTACTTAATATTGACCCAGGCACTGCTTCCGACGAGTGCTTCGGTTTTGGCGCCCCAACCTTTAAACTAGATACCGCGAGGTGGGGCGATCTGCTTAGTTACATGCGTACTTGACGAGCGAATGCCAGATCCTCAACAACCGCCCCCGCCATCTCATTCAAATACACCGCAGCCCAAGCCAGGTGCGCACCACCATCCCCCATCGCACTATCCAGCATCAGCTTGCTGGCGCAGTCACGCAAATGAGCGCTGTACTCCAACGCCGCCTGAACCGGCACATCGGGATTGACGCTGAATAGCATATGCCGCCCCTCATCGCCGCATTTCGCAAACGAGGTGGTGCCAAGGGTGGTGTGTTGGTCGATTTCGTTCATGGGTGCATCTCCAGTGTTTATCAAGAGACCCATCACGCTTCTGCCGCCAAGCAGGGGAGGGTGACGGGTTACGCGAGGTTGGCGGACCGGAACACTGGGACCGGCACTCCCGAAGGAGTCCAAGCGCAACCCGCCATAACACAATGTCGCGGGCACAAAAAAAGCGCCTGCAACAGGATATGCGCGGCGCATTGCGCCAGTGTTCGTGGGCCGCCAAGCCCAATCGCTAATGTGTAGCGACGGTTAAGGGTATCGTTTCGACTCGCAAGCGACAAGCGTCGTGGTCAAACGCCCCCAAGCAGGTGCGCCGCCCTACCGTTTCCTGGTCGGTGGGTGGCAAAAATACGCATGGAGTACAAATGTTCTCCGGTCGTATTCTCCTCTATATATAGAAGCACCGCCTTGGCCCGGATGCTGGCTATATCCCCAACACCAACCGCCCCGACCGACTCCGCGAACAGCACAGCGCCATCTGGTCATTCAACTCCTTCTCCCCATCACTCAACACGCTATCCCTGTGACACGGCGTCCCTTCCAGCACCCGCGTCAGGCACGCCCCGCAAAACCCCTGCTCACACGACACCGGTACTTCAACCCCTGCCGCCATCAGCGCCTGGGCGATGGATTGCTCGGCCGGTACCTGCACCACCTGGCCGGTGGAGTTGACCTGTACTTCGAACGCATCCCCGACCACCGCCTCAGCCGCCACCGGGGCGAACGCTTCTTGATGGATCTGCGCTGGCGCCCATCCCAGCCCCAGCGCCCGCTCGGTCATGTGGCGCATGAAGGGGGCGGGGCCGCACAGATATAGATGTGCGTTGGGGGTGGGGTGCAGGAGGTCGTCTGGCAGATGCCGGCGTGGGCTTTTGTCCTGGTCGCTGTGGTGCAGCTGCGCCTGCCCTGGGGTGAACAGGGTTTCCAGCCGTTCGGCGTAGGCCGCTTCGGCGCGGGTGCGGGTGTAGTAGTGCAGGGTGAACGGCTGCTGCTGTTCCTTTAATACGCTGGCCATGGACAGCAGTGGCGTGATGCCGATGCCGGCGGCGACCAGCACGTGGTGGCCGGCAGGCTGCAGGGCGAACAGGTTGCGTGGTGCGGAGATCTCCAGCTGGGCGCCAAGCGCCAGGTGCTGATGGATGAAGCGCGAACCGCCCCGCGACTCGGGTTCGCGTTTCACACACAGCTCGTAGTGGTCCCGGTGGGAAGGCGCGCTGGCGATCGAGTATTGCCGGGTGAGGGCGCCGGGCAGGAATACGTCGATGTGCGCGCCAGCGCTGAACGCTGGCAGCGCCTGGCCGGGCAGCGGCTCCAGGCGGACGCCCAGGTTGCCGGCGCCTTCGGCGGCCAGTGCGGCGACGGTGACGGTGAGGCGGTTCATGGCGTGCCCCTCAATACAGGAAGAACTGGCTCAGGCCCTGGTTGCGCAGGCCCTTGCGGTAGGCGATGGAGCTCATGTCGGCGGGGATGTGCACTTCCAGCATCGGGTCCAGGGGCAGGCGCTCGGGTTTCTGCGACTCGACGATCAGGCGGTCTTCCTCGAACACCTTGAGGTTGAAGGCGTGGCAATCCTCCACCGGCAGGTCCTTGTCGAAGTTGCGCGCGATGGGCGCGAACAGGCGGGTGACCTTCGACGACACCGGCGAGGCGGCGTTCATGATCACCAGCCGGCCGTCGTTGGGGAAGTGCACGGTGAGGGTGGCGGTGAAGGGCAGGTGCACCTGGAAGTGCCGCAGCCAGTTGAAGTCGTCCGGCGCCTTGCCGTCGACGCCGATGGGGTAGTTGCCCACCGAGCTGTTGTAGTGCACTTCGAAGCCGCTGCCGGTTTCCACCGGGCGATAGGGCGGGATCTGGGTGTTGTCGGGGTCGCCGAAGGTGTCGGTGTGCACGAAGCCGAAGTGCGCGACGTCAAGGAAGCCTTCCAGCTGGCGGCCGGCGAACGCCTGGATGTCCACGGTGGGGCAGATGATCTGCTGGAATTGCGGGTCGTCCCAGTGGGGCATCAGCGGGATATCGACGCCGTCGCTCTGCAGGTCGAGGCAGGTCCATACCAGGCCGTAGCGCTCCACGGCGGGGTAGGTGTGCAATTGCATGCGCGCCGGGATGGCGGCATTGGGGCTGGCGGGCACTTTGTTGCAGCGGCCGCCGTTGCCGAAGCGCAGGCCGTGGTAGGGGCACACCACGCCCTGGCCGTCGCTTTTGCCCATGGTCAGCGACACGCCGCGGTGCGGGCAAACGTCGCGGGCCACCACCAGTTCGTCGTCCATGCGGTACAGCACCAGCGGTTCATCCAGCAGCATGGCCTTGACCGGCTCGCGGCCGACGGCGGCGGATTGCGCGATGGGGTACCAGTGGGCGGCAAGGATGCGCCAGTCGCTTTCAATGAAGGTGCAGTGCAGGGGGGGGGAGCGATCTTGGTTCATGGTGTGTCACTCATCAGGCTTCGGCGGTCTGTAAGGTGCGCTGTAGAGCGCTTATGGGATGGACTTTAGAAGTGCGCCGTGATGAACTCCAGCATCGTTTTTTCACTGTAGCGTTGCAAAAAAGGCAACACATGTTCCCGTTCTCGCGCTTCACCCGTTACTTTCTGGAAGTGGCCAGGCACCGCAGCATCCGCCGCGCGGCGGAGGTGCTGCATGTGTCGGCGTCGGCCATCGACCGGCAGATCCTCAAGGTCGAGGAGGAGTTGGGTGTGCCCTTGTTCGAGCGCTTGCCCAGCGGCCTGCGGCTGACGGCGGCGGGGGAGTTGCTGTTGGCCAGCGCCCGCCAGTGGCAAAAGGACTACGGCCGCACCCGTGAGCAGATCGATGAAATGCAGGGCCTGCGCCGCGGCCATGTGGAGATCGGCCTGATCGACGCCTTGAGCGAGGGCATCGTCGCCGAGGCGGTGGCGGCGCTGATGGCGCAGTACCCGGGGCTGACGTTTGGCATGAAGGTAGCGGACAACCAGAAAGTGGCGCAGATGATCACCTCGGCCGAAGTGGACTTTGGCCTGATGCTCGACGCCAGCGACAGCAGCGAGCTGGCGATCAATGCCAGCGCTCCGGTAAAGATGGGCATTGCCATGCCGGTGTCCCACCCGCTGGCGGGCAAGCCGAGCCTGCGGCTCAGCGAGACCCAGGGCGAAACGGTGATCTTCCCGGCTGAACCGCTGGTGGTGCACAAGCACGTGCGTACCCTGCATGACCAGCTGCGCCTGGACGTGCGGCAGCGCGTGGCCTGCAACGACCTGCGCATGATGCGCTCGCTGATTCGCCAGGGCGTGGGGGTAGGGATGTTGTCCTGGCTGGACGTGGCCAGCGAAGTGGCCGAAGGGACAATCGCCTTCGTGCCGTTGACCGGCATTCATGTGAGCCACCCGGTGCTGTGCCTGTGCGTAGCGCCCCACCGGCAGCTGTCACGCGCAGCGCTGCTGGCGCTGGCAGACGTGCGGGAGAGGATGGTGGGGTTGGGGTCTATATAGAAGAGAGATTGGGCCAAGAGGGGGGCAGGTCCATGTCTTGAGGTTGCATTAAGGCCACCAGGTGCCAGTCGTTGTTCTTCTGGCGCCCCTGAGATCGAGCGCCGCCCGCGCGGCGCATCGCGACCAAGGCGGATGGCCGCCCCGCCGTTCCTACCGTTTGTTTCGGGCCAATAACGCCAGTGCCATCGTGGTGTCCGCCTTGTTGGTTCACTGCAGATCTGTGTTGGTGTGACCAGGCGCAACACCTATCTATAGCGGGGCACGTTGCAACAGATGTAGGAGCCGGCCTTGGCCGCGATGCGCCGCGCGGGCGGCGCTCGATGTCATGAGGCATGAAATCCTCACGGCATGCACCCGGTGGCCTTCATATGGTGGCCCGCGGGGAAGCTTTTGACTTTAAAGACAATTTGCCGAAATTAACCCTTGACCCGCCCCCAAATCTCTCTATAATTCGCCCCACTTCCGGCGCAACCGAAACGGAAAACTCCTTGAAACTCAACGAGTTAACCGAAGTAAGCGATTCTGGAAGGTTTCGATATCAACGTCGAAAGCGGTGAAAAAAGGCAGTTGACAGCAACGCAAGTTGCTGTAGAATTCGCCTCCCGCTAACGAGAGATCGAAGCGAGCCAAGTGG
>NZ_JBSKHP010000008.1:0-244425 GCF_057128625.1 Pseudomonas imperatae
CGCTGTGAGGCGTTGAGCTAACCAATACTAATTGCCCGTGAGGCTTGACCATATAACACCCAAGCAATTTGCGTCGAACGACCAGATTGCGGTGTTGTGAAGATGATACGAACCGAAAGTTTGCATTTCACAAATACCATCACATACCCGATTCGCTGGAATGCTTCCCAAAGGGCATCCTGGCTACAGAATTTCTTGACGACCATAGAGCATTGGAACCACCTGATCCCATCCCGAACTCAGCAGTGAAACGATGCATCGCCGATGGTAGTGTGGGGTTTCCCCATGTGAGAGTAGGTCATCGTCAAGATTAAATTCCGAAACCCCCATCTGCGCAGGCAGGTGGGGGTTTTGTCTTTCTGGCGTGTGCAAAAAATCCCGGACGCGGCCTGCGGCCGCTGCTACGGGTGGGTTGTTATTGTGGGCCAATCGCGCAGCACTTCCCCGCGCGCTCGCAATCCTGCTGAAACACCCCCGGCCTGCTCGTCCTGCACCAGCCGTACGAACACCACCGTGCGCCCAGCCTTCATACCCCAGCCCACAAACCATCCATAGCCATGGGCTTCATCGCTCACCCCATTGGCATCGCGTGGGTACGCCATGCCCGTCTTGCCATGTATTTCCCAACCGTCAGGGCGTTCATCAATCAGCGCCAGCCGTGCAGTCATGTCCATGGCATGGCGGCTCACCGGCAACGTGCGGTTCACCAGCCGTTGCAGGAACGCGGCTTGTTCCACCGGCGAGATTTTAAGCGAGGAGCCGATCCAGGCGCGGTCCAGGCCGTTGGCTTTGCCCGGGTCGCCAGACAGGTCGGCGTTGCCGTAGCGGAACGCGCGGGTGTAGTGGCCGACCTTGGCGGCCCCCAGGGCATGAGTGATGCGCTGGGAGTACCAGACCACCGAGTATTTGATCCAGCGCGCCGGGTCGGTGGGTTGCAGCCAGTTGGCACCACCCCAGTCGGGGTCGCCGGGTTGGTAGTTGAGCAGCGGGGTGTGGGCGTCGTGCAGGTAACCGGCATCAAAGCCCATCAGGCTGATGGCGAGCTTGAAGGTGGAGGCGGGGGTGACGCGGGTGGTGCAGTCGCCGGTTTGCTCAAGGACGGCGGAGGTTTTCGCGTCGGTGACCAGGTTGCACAGGGTGCCGGCCTGGGCGGGAAGCGTGGTAAGGGCGGTGAGGATCGCCAAGGTCCGTCTGAACATGGAATTTCCGTTTCTGCTGTAGGGCGGATAAAGCAACTCTAGACTCACGTAGCCGCTGCCGCAGGCTGCGTCTAGGCCCGCCACTCCTGCTAAGGTAGGCTTTTGATCTTCACTTTCAGAGACTTTGCCGCGACGCTGCGCGAGCAGCGTACCTACCTGCTGCGCATGATCGACCTGTTCACCACCGTGCAGGCCGTGCCCTTGAGCCGTTGGTACACGTAGGCTGTCAGCGCCCGCCGTGCGGGTGCGGGGCGTCCACCAGCAATGTGGCGCCAAGCAGCCGGATACGGCTTTCGGAGTGGTAGGCGCCATCGTCGTTGTAGCGCAGGTAGGCCCGCCCGCATGCGCTGCACTGCCACACCCCGCATTGGTTGTAGGGGTAATACAGCGGCGCGATGGGCGCTTGCGCTGACCAGTAACTGGTGCCTGTGGGGTGGTATTCGTCAAGCGTGGCCTGGTCGGCGTCGAACTGCGCAAGGGTGCCTACCTGGGTGAACTGGGCTTCGCGCAAGGTCACCGGCCAGCCCTCCCACCCCACCAGGGGTTTGGCGATACAGCTACAGGGAATGGTAACGGCGGCGGTTTTCTCGGCGAGGGCGAGCAGGGCGGCGTAATCCATTACAGTCGGCATAGGCATCCTTGGCAGGGAAGAAGATTGACCGTTGTGCGCCTCTACACTGCTTGGCGCGGTGCTCGAGTGTCAAGCAAGATGCAAGTGCTGGCCTCAGCGCCCGAACCGCCGCACCCCGGCCACACAGCCAATCACGCCCACCGTCACCCCCAGCATTCCCCAGCTCACTTGCTCCCCGAGCACCGTCGCTGCCAACGCCAGGCCGAAGAACGGTTGCAGCAACTGCAGTTGCCCCACTGTCGCGATGCCACCCTGGGCCAGGCCGCGGTACCAGAACACAAAGCCGATGAACATGCTGAACAACGCCACGTAGCCCAGGCTCAGCCAGCCGGCCAGGTGCACGTTGGCGAAGCTGGGCGGCATCAGCAGCGCAGTGGCCACGGCCATGAAGGGCAGGGCCAGCACCAGCGCCCAGGAGATCACCTGCCAGCCGCCCAGGCTGCGCGACAGGGCAGCGCCCTCGGCGTAGCCCAGGCCGCAGACCAGCACCGCGCAGAGCATCAGGAGGTCGCCCAGGGGCGCGGCTGACACTCCCTGCGCCATGGCGTAGCCGACCACCAGCAGGGCACCGATCACCGAGAACAGCCAGAACGCCGGCCGCGGCCGCTCGCCGCCGCGCAGCACGGCAAACATTGCCGTGGCCATGGGCAGCAGGCCGAGGAAGACGATGGAATGGGCAGAGGTGACATGGCGCAGCGCCAGGGCCGTCAGCAGCGGGAAGCCGACCACCACGCCCAGCGCCACGATGCCCAACGAGAACAGCTGTCCACGCCCCGGGCGCCGCTCCTTGAACCACAGTAACACGGCCAGGGCCAGCAACCCCGCCAGCGTGGCGCGGGCAACGGTGAGGAACAGCGGGTCGAAATCCAGCACCGCCAGGCGCGTGGCGGGCAGCGAGCCGCTGAAGATCAGCACGCCGATGAAACCGTTGAGCCAGCCGCTGGAGGGCTTGGCGAAGGGGGCGGTGGTGCTGGTGCGTTCCATGGCGTTTCCTGAAGGGAGTGGGGATTGCAAGCGATCCATCCTAGGAGCGAAAATCAGCACAATCAAATGATTGTCATGGATACATCTGCCTATGGCCCGCGCTCGTTACAAGCAACTGGTCGACAGTTTTGCTGCTGACATTCATGCCGGCCGCCTGCTGCCGGGCACGCGCTTGCCTACCCATCGCGAGTTGGCCGGCGAGCATGGCCTGGCGCTGGTGACGGCGACGCGGGTGTACGCCGAGCTGGCGAGCATGGGCCTGGTCAGTGGCGAGACCGGCCGCGGCACCTTCGTGCGCGACACCCAGTTGCCCGCCGGCCACGGCGTGGATCAGGCGCCCGTGGCCGCCGGCATGCTCGACCTCAATTTCAATTACCCCTCCATGCCCGGCCAGGCCGACAGGCTGCGCACTGCGCTGCGCAACCTCGCCACCGCCGGCGACCTGGAGGCGCTGCTGCGTTACCAGCCCCACGCCGGCCGGCCGTTGGAGCGCGCAGCGATGGCGGGGTACCTGCAGGCCCAGGGGCTGGAGGTGAGCGCCGAACAGACGCTGATTGTCACGGGCGCCCAGCACGGCCTGGCCGTGACGGTGATGGGGCTGCTGCAGCCCGGTGACGTGGTGGCAGTGGATGCCTTGACCTACCCGGGGTTCAAGATTGTCGCCGAGGCCCATCGGGTGGAACTGGTGCCGATCCCGGTGAAAGGGCAAGGGCCTGACCTCGAGGCGCTGGATGCGTTGTGCCAGCGCCGTCGCGTGCGGGCGCTGTACTGCATGCCGACCCTGCAGAACCCGCTGGGATGGGTGATGGAAGGCGCGCAGCGTGAACAGCTGGCGGCAGTGGCGCGTCGGCATGATCTGATCGTCATCGAGGACGCTGCCTACGCCTTTCTGGTAGTGGATGCACCGCCCCCCTTGGCCACCTTCGCGCCGGAACGCACGGTCTATGTCTCGGGATTTTCCAAGAGCGTGGCCACCGGCCTGCGGGTGGGCTTCGTGGCGGCGCCGCTGCCGTGGGTGGCGGCCATCGAGCGGATGATCCGCGCCACCCACTGGAACACCCCGGGGGTGATGACGGCCATCGCCTGCCAGTGGCTGAAGGACGGCACGGTCAGCCAGTGCGAGGCCTACAAGCGCCAGGACGCACGGGGCCGGCAAGTCCTGGCAGGGCAGGTGCTCAAGGGCATGCCGCTGGTGCGCCACCCTGCGTCTTACTTCATCTGGCTGCCGCTGCCCGAGGAACTGCGCGCCGACCAGGTGGCCGTGGCGCTGTTGCGCGAGCAGGTGGCGGTGTCGACCGCCGAGCCGTTCGCCACCTCGGCGCACGTGCCCCACGCCATCCGGTTGGCGCTGGGCTCGGTGGACATGGGCGCGCTGCGCCATGCCCTGGAGCGCGTACGCCACGTGGTGGGCACTTACTAACCCCGTAGCAGCGGCCCCAGGCCGCGTCCTTGGCACCGCCTTGCCCCGGACGCGGCCTGGCGCGTATGTAGGAAGCGCACTTCAAGGGCTTCGGAAATTTCACGCTTTTGCTTGGGACTCGTCCGGCTTCCTCGCCACGGCGGGGGCTCTACAGTGGTGGCACTGTAAAAGCCACCCGAGACCAGCCCCATGACCGAACACCCAGGCCTGTATATCGAGTACCTGGACGCCGACCCCGAGACACGTGCCCTGTGCCTGCGCTACTGGCGCCTGGACGCCGACAGCGGGCGGTTCGCCGAGACCGTGGCGCGCATCTACCGCGACGAAGGCCTGAGCCAGTCCGAGCTGACGGCCGTGGTGCGGCGCCATTCCCGGGCCTGGTCCACGGTGATGAAATGCGCACGCTGCGCCGAGCCGCTGCTGTTCGCCACCCGTACCGATTTCATTTCCCGCAGCGAGGGGCGGCCGTTTCGCTGCGACGCATGCCAGGCCAGCGAACAGGAACAACTGGCCATCGCCAAGCGCCTGCGCATCGTGCAGGCGTTCGAGCAGGCCATGGCCGAGGGGCGGCCACTGTCGGCGCTGGCGCCACGCCACTGCCTGTACCTGCTGGCCTTGCTGAAGTACGCCGGCAGCGAGGACCTGTCGCACATCCGCCCCTACTGCCAGGTGCGCCAGGAACGGTTGACGCCCCAGCGCGACATGGACCGGGAGCTGATCAATGACCTGTGGCGCGCGGGGGTGATCGCCGTGGACCCGGCCTCGGACCCGGCCGCCATCGATCTGGACAAGGACCAGAACGCCCGCGTGCACTTCAATGAAGTGCGCTGGCTGCCCATCGTGCCGGGCCTTGCCGGGCCTGCGCTATACGAGGTGCTGGAGCATCACGTCCTGCACCCTGATTTCCTCCTCGCCGGGGCAACGGAGCTGCGCGCCTGCTGCGACGAACTGGCGTTGCTCGAATGCCTGGCGTTCCTGGAGATGGCCCTGGAGGAGTACCGCCTGGGCTACCGCGCCGGCGACAAGACCCGAGCCATGATCGTCACGGCGTTGCGCAGCTATACCGTGGCCCAGGTGTGCAACGTGCTGTACCGGGCAGCTCGGGATGCCGCGGCGTTCTACCAGCGTGGCGGGGTCAGCCGCGACCATGCGGCCAAGACCGTGGTGGGCAGTTTCGAGCGGCTGATGGAGAAAACCATGGCCAATGAATGGGTCGTCACGCCGTTCCGGCGCAACTTCAACCTGCCGCAGTCGGTGCTCAGCCGCCTGATCTACAACCGCATGCTGGGCACCGACGACGGCGGCTTCAGCCATAGCACCGAGGCGTTGCTGGGGCCTGCCGCCGTGGCGTCGTGATGGCCTTCAGCGCTGGCGGCTGAACAGCTTGCGCAAGAACGCCGCGACGGCCACCACGCCGATGATCACGAATTTCTTCAGCGCCAGCAGCATCAGCCCCAGCTTGGCGAACAAGCCGGCCTTGCTGGCGACGCCGCCCGCCACCAGCGAGGCCAGGCCGTAGGCGGCCAGCTTGTCGGTGGCAGGGCTGTAGTCGGCGTAGCGGTTGCCGTCGGTGAAATCGGCGAAGCCCATCACCTGGGGCAGCTCGCGCTTGATGGTCGGCAGGTCGCTCATGGCGGCCACGGCGTTGAGCTCCAGCACGCCTTTGCGCCCCAGCACGCGAATGCTGTAGTTCAGGCTGTTGACGTCGGCGTGCTCGGCCTTGAGTTCCTTGGCCCAGTAGATCTTGTGGCTCTGTTGGTCGTAGTGCGGCGGTTCGGCCCAGCCCACCAGGGTAATGCCGTCGTAGCCTTGCTCGTGGCGCGCCTTGTTGTCGTCCTCGTCCTCGGCCTGCATGTCCTTGAGCAACTGGTTGTAGTCGATCTTGGCCGCGTCATCGTCGGCGATGTGGCCGTCCTCGGTGTAGCTGACAATCACGCCCCAGCCGCCCTCGGACAGCAGGTTGGTGGCCTTCGGCACGATCATGCCCAGGGTCTTGATGCCGGGCGGGTTGCCCCAGCCGATGTTCAGCACGCGCTCGGTGTCGGCGGGGGACAGGTAATAGAAGTCGTCGTTGAGCGTCAGGGTGGCGATGTCGCCCGGCAGCTGGACGGTGCCGTGCTGGGGCTTGAGCGAAGCCAGCAATTGTTCGGCAGTCATGGCCGGGCGGGTTTGCGCGGCGGCGGGCGGCGCATCGGCGTAGGCGGGAAGTTGCACGGCGCACAGCAACGCCGCGGCCAGGAGGGGGCGCAGGTATTTCATTGTATTCCCTTACATTTTGAATCAATTTGTCGAGGATGATACAACAATCCGTAGCAGCTGCCGAAGGCTGCGTCCCGGGGACCGAGCGTGGAACTGACGCAGCCTTCGGCAGCTGCTACGGGGGGCCGGTGTAGTGCTGCACCAGTTGGTCGATCTCGCCGGACATCTTCATGCGCAGCAGGGTGCGCAATATCCGTTGCACCGGCACCGCCGGGTCGTTGCGCACGTAGCAGCCCAGCGCCTGCTCCTCGACGAAGGCCACCGGCTTGAGCTGCTGGGCCGGCGGCAATTGCCGGTTGAACCAGTCCAGGGACAGCTTGTTGGTCATGGCGTAGCGGTAGCGGCGCGCCAGCAGCTTCTGCAGGACCTGGTCCTGGCCGCGGGCGTCGTCGCGGACCAGTTGGCCGCTGGCCAGGCGCGCCTGCAGGGCGTCATAGGTGTAGCCCAGCACGGTGCCGATGGGCTGGGCGGGCAGGGTGTCGAGGTTCACGGGCTGGCTATCGTCGGCGCGGGCCACCAGGTAGTCGCGCTGGGTGATCAGCGGCAGGCTCCATATATAGTCGCCCGACAGCCCCGGCAGCCACGACTGGGCGGCGTAGCAGCGCACGTCCACGTCGCCATGCTCCATGGCAGCCTGCAGGCGCAGGCGGGCGATGACGTGGAATTCGGCGGGCGCCCCCACCTGGCGCGCCAGGCTCTGCATCATGTCGTACAGGATGCCCTGGGTGGGTGCGCCATTGGTCACTTGCACCAGGGGCATGGTCCAGCTTTCGGCGATGGAAAAGCGCAGCGGCGCGGGCGCCCCCAGGCATTGGCCGGCAATCAGCAGCAGCGCGGTCAAGGTCAGGCGCATCGGCGTCTCCATGCCGTAAAAACGCGTACAAGCCATCAGCTTAGCCACTATCTGGCCTTCGTCATGCCCGGTGACGCTTGATCGGCAAGCATTGGATGCATTTTTGCCCCTGCTCCGCTACGATTAGCGGTCTTTGGCATTCTAGTTGCGACGGTTTTCGATGAGTTATCAGGTTCTTGCCCGTAAATGGCGTCCGCGCTCCTTCCGCGAAATGGTTGGCCAGACCCATGTGCTCAAGGCTCTGATCAATGCGCTGGACAACCAGCGCCTGCACCACGCCTACCTGTTCACCGGTACCCGCGGCGTGGGCAAGACCACCATCGCCCGTATCATCGCCAAGTGCGTGAACTGCGAGACTGGCATTACCTCCACGCCATGCGGCGAATGTTCGGTGTGCCGCGAGATCGACGAGGGCCGCTTCGTCGACCTGATCGAGATCGACGCCGCCAGCCGCACCAAGGTCGAGGACACCCGCGAGCTGCTCGACAACGTGCAGTACGCCCCGAGCCGCGGGCGCTTCAAGGTCTACCTGATCGACGAAGTGCACATGCTTTCCAGCCACTCGTTCAACGCCTTGCTGAAAACGCTGGAAGAGCCGCCGCCCTACGTCAAGTTCATCCTCGCCACCACCGACCCGCAGAAGCTGCCCGCCACCATCCTGTCGCGCTGCCTGCAGTTCTCCCTGAAGAACATGACCCCGGAGCGGGTGGTCGAGCACCTCAGCCACGTACTGGGCGCCGAACAGGTGCCGTTCGAGGACGACGCCCTGTGGCTGCTGGGCCGCGCCGCCGATGGCTCCATGCGCGACGCCATGAGCCTCACCGACCAGGCCATTGCCTTCGGTGAAGGCAAGGTGCTGGCCGCTGACGTGCGTGCCATGCTCGGCACCCTGGACCACGGCCAGGTGTACGGCGTGCTGCAGGCGTTGCTCGAAGGCGACGCCCGTGCACTGCTGGAAGCCGTGCGCCACCTGGCCGAACAGGGCCCGGACTGGAACGGCGTGCTGGCGGAAATGCTCAACGTGCTGCACCGCGTGGCCGTGGCCCAGGCGTTGCCGGAGGCCGTGGACAACGGCCACGGCGACCGTGACCGCGTATTGGCGGTGGCCCAGGCGCTGCCGGCCGAGGACGTACAGTTTTATTACCAGATGGGCCTGATCGGCCGTCGTGACCTGCCGCTGGCACCGGACCCGCGCAGCGGCTTCGAGATGGTGCTGCTGCGCATGCTGGCCTTCCGCCCGGCGGATACCGGCGATGCTCCCAGGCCGGTGCTAAAGCCGGTGGGGACCAGCCAAGCCACGGCTGAGTCCCCGCAAGCCCCGGCTGCCGCGCCCACCGTGGCGGCCATTGCCGCCCCCGCACCGGCCCCTGTCGCGCCACCGCCCGCACCGGTGGTGGCGCCGCCCGCGCCTGCACCCATCGCTGAGCCACCGGCCCAGCCAGCGCCGGCCGTGGCCGATGGCGACCTGCCGTGGAACGAGCCGGCGCCCATCGAGCCGCCGCCCGCCGCCCAAGTGGAGCCGGACCCGTTGCCGGTGCCCCTGGAAGAACCCCTGCTGGACGTGGTCGCCGAACAACCGGCGCTCACGCCCATGCCGACGCCCGTGCCCGCCAGCGTGGTGCCGCCGGCTCCGGAAATGGACGTGCCGCCCATCGAGTACATGCCTGCCGGCATGGACCGCGACGACGAACCGCCGATGGACGAGGACTACTACGCGCCGGATATGGACGCCGGGGGCTACAGCTACCTGGACGAACTGGCCAGCGAGAGCGCACCCGAACCGGTGGCCGCCCCCGAGCCGCTGCCAGCCTCCAAGCCGGCCACCGGCCTGGCCCTGCAATGGCTGGAACTGTTCCCGAAACTGCCGATTTCCGGCATGACCGGCAGCATCGCCGCCAACTGCACCCTGATTGCCGTGGACGGCGATCACTGGCTGCTGCACCTGGACCCGGCCCACAGCGCGCTGTTCAACGCCACCCAGCAGCGCCGCCTGAACGAGGCGCTGAACCAGTACCACGGCCGCACCCTGACGCTGACCATGGAGCTGATCCGCCCCGAGCAGGAAACCCCGGCCCAGGCGGCGTCGCGTCGCCGCGCCGAGCGCCAGGGCGAAGCCGAGGCTTCGATCCATGGCGATCCGTTCATCCAGCAGATGATTCGCCAGTTCGGCGCGGTGGTGCGTGAGGATACTATTGAACCTGTCGACGCTTTGGTCAGCCAAAGCCAGTAACCCGTTAACCACGCGCGGTGCCTCCTGAGCGAGGCGCCGCGCGGCCAACCAAACAACCGATGAGGTGATCCCCATGATGAAAGGTGGCATGGCCGGCTTGATGAAGCAGGCGCAGCAGATGCAGGAAAAAATGGCCAAGATGCAGGAAGAACTGGCCAACGCCGAAGTGACCGGTCAATCCGGCGCCGGCCTGGTGAGCGTGGTGATGACCGGTCGTCACGACGTCAAGCGCATCAGCCTGGATGACAGCCTGATGCAGGAAGACAAGGAAGTGCTGGAAGACCTGATCGCCGCCGCCGTCAACGACGCCGTGCGCAAGATCGAAGCCAACAGCCAGGAAAAAATGGGCGGCATGACCGCTGGCATGCAACTGCCTCCAGGTTTCAAGATGCCGTTCTAAGGCACCTTGCGCTGCACCCCAATGCCAGGCCCCCGCCTGGCATTGTCATTTCAGCCCCGTAGCAGCGGCCGCCAGGCCGCGTCAGGGGGTAACGCGGTGCCCGGGACGCGGCCTTCGGCCGCTGCTACGGGGAACGTCGGGGGGCGTGGTAGGGTCTGCATCTGTATTGCCCTCTACCAAGGAGCCCTTCGATGTCACAGGACCTCACCCTCAACCAGCGCATCGTGCTGGTTTCGCGCCCCAAGGGCGCCCCCACCCCGGAAAACTTCCGCTTGGAGCGCGTGGCGCTGCCGGACCTTGAAGACGGCCAGGTGCTGCTGCGCACCCTCTATCTGTCGCTGGACCCCTACATGCGTGGGCGCATGAGCGACGCGCCGTCCTACGCCGCGCCGGTGCAGATCGACGAGGTGATGACCGGCGGCGCCGTGAGTGTGGTCGAGCAGTCGCGCCACCCCAAATACCATGTGGGCGACCAGGTGGTGGGCATGACCGGCTGGCAGAGCCACAGCATCTCCAACGGCGACGACCTCATCGTGCTGCCCGCCGGCATCCCCAACCCGTCCCTGGCCCTGGGCGTGCTGGGCATGCCCGGCATGACTGCCTACATGGGGCTGATGCACATCGGCGAGCCCAAGGCCGGTGAAACCCTGGTGGTGGCCGCAGCGTCCGGCGCCGTAGGTTCGGTGGTGGGGCAGGTGGCCAAGCTCAAGGGCTTGAAAGTGGTGGGTGTGGCCGGCGGTGCCGACAAGTGCCGCTACGTGGTGGACGAACTGGGCTTCGATGCCTGCCTGGACCACAAGTCGCCAACCTTCGCCCAGGACCTGGCCGCCACTTGCGACCAGGGCATCGACATCTATTTCGAGAACGTCGGCGGCGCGGTGTTCGACGCGGTGATGCCGCTGCTCAACCCCTGCGCGCGCATTCCGGTGTGTGGGCTGATCGCCCAGTACAACGCCACGGAACTGCCGGCTGGCCCCGACCGCCTGTCGCTGCTGCCACGGCTGCTGCTGACCAAGCGCATCCGCATGCAGGGCTTTATCGTCTTCGACGACTTCGGCGACCGCCAGGCCGAATTCACCGCAGCCATGCTGCCCTGGGTGCGCGACGGCAAGGTGCGCTTCCGCGAGGACGTGGTGGACGGCTTGGAGAATGCCCCCGAGGCATTCATCGGGCTGCTGCAAGGGCGCAACTTCGGCAAGCTGGTGGTCAAAGTGTCAGAGGCGTGAGCATTTGACGCCACCCGGAGGCGCGGGTATAAACCGCGTCTCGTTGTTTTTGTCAGGCGTTTACCCCATGAGCTTCAGCCCACTGATCCGCCAACTGATCGACGCCCTGCGCACCTTGCCAGGCGTGGGTCAGAAATCCGCCCAACGCATGGCGCTGCAACTGCTGGAGCGTGACCGCAGCGGTGGCACCCGGCTGGCCCAGGCCTTGAGCCAGGCCATGGAAGGCGTGGGCCACTGCCGCCTGTGCCGCACGCTGACAGAGCAGGACCTGTGCCCGCAATGCGCCGACCACCGCCGTGACGACACCCTGCTGTGCGTGGTGGAAGGCCCGGTGGACGTGTATGCGGTGGAGCAGACCGGCTACCGTGGCCGCTACTTCGTGCTCAAGGGCCACCTGTCACCGCTGGACGGCCTGGGCCCGGAGGCCATCGGCATTCCGCAACTGATGGCGCGCATCGAAGCGCAGGGCACCTTCACCGAGGTGATCCTGGCCACCAACCCTACGGTTGAAGGCGAGGCCACGGCCCATTACATCGCCCAGCTGCTGGCCAGCAAGGGCCTGGTGGCCTCGCGCATTGCCCACGGCGTGCCGCTGGGCGGCGAGCTGGAGATGGTCGACGGCGGCACGCTGGCGCATTCGTTTGCCGGGCGCAAGCCGATCAGTCTTTGAATTGGCGGTGCGGCGGACGCGGCCTGCGGCCGCTGCTACACAACCCGTAGCAGCGGCCGCAGGCCGCGTCTGGCATTACATGTCGGTCAACGCAAAGTTGGTCAGGCAGAACGTCGGAATACCCATGTCTTCCAGGCGCTGGGAACCCAGCAGCTCCGGCAGGTCGATGATCGCGCTGGCTTCATGCACGCGCGCGCCCATGCGGCGCACCAGGTTGGCGGCGGCGATCAGGGTGCCGCCGGTGGCGATCAGGTCGTCGAACAGAATCACCGAGTCGCCTTCGCACAGGCTGTCGGCGTGCACTTCCAGGAACGCTTCGCCGTATTCGGTCTTGTAGCCCTCGGCCAGCACGTCGGCGGGCAGCTTGCCCTGCTTGCGGAACAGGATCAGCGGCTTGTTCAGCTCGTGGGCGACGATGGAGCCGATCAGGAAGCCGCGGGCGTCCATGGCGCCGATGTGGGTGAAGTCGGCGTCGATGTAGCGGTGCACGAAGCTGTCGATCACCATGCGCAGCGCCTTGGGCGACTGGAACAGTGGGGTGATGTCACGGAAGATGACACCGGGCTTGGGGAAGTCCACGACGGGGCGGATCAGGGATTTGAAGCTGAAGGTATCGATAACCATCGTGGGAAGGTCCTGGCAGGCAAAATATGCCCGCCAGTATACCTGTTCGATCGGTCAGGTCGAAATCAGGCTTCCAGGGTGCCGCCGGCCAGGGCGCACAACTGGATGGGGTCGAGGATGTGGATCTCCTTGCCCTCGGCGGCAATCAGCTCGCTTTGCTGGAAGCGTGTGAACACCCGCGACACCGTCTCCACGGCCAGGCCCAGGTAATTGCCGATCTCGTTGCGCGACATGCTCAGGCGGAACTGGTTGGCCGAGAAGCCGCGGGCGCGGAACCGCGCCGAGAGGTTGACCAGGAACGTGGCGATCCGTTCGTCGGCGGATTTCTTCGACAGCAGCAACATCATCTGCTGGTCGTCGCGAATCTCCCGGCTCATGACGCGCATCAGCTGGCGCCGCAGCTGCGGCAATTGCACGCTCAGTTCGTCCAGGCGTTCGAAGGGTATTTCACACACCGAGGTGGTTTCCTGGGCCTGGGCGGTGACCGGGTAGGCCTCCGCGTCCATGCCCGACAGGCCCACCAGTTCGCTGGGCAGGTGGAAGCCGGTGATCTGCTCTTCGCCACCGTCGCTGAGGCTGAAGGTTTTCAGCGCGCCGGAGCGTACGGCGTACACGGAACCGAAGCGGTCGCCCTGGCGGAACAGGTATTCGCCTTTCTTCAGCGGGCGGCCACGCTTGACGATCTCGTCCAGGGCGTCCATGTCTTCCAGGTTCAACGACAGGGGCAGGCACAGGGGTGCCAGGCTGCAATCCTTGCAGTGGGCCTGAGTGACAGTACGTACTTTTACTGGCTCGGACATCAGTTCAAATCCTTTGGAAAAACACACAATGACTGTAAGGGTACGCCTTTGAAACGTATGAGACCAGCCGCGGTTTAGTCATGGAAAGCGCCTCATGTTATTTATTTCATTGTCGATACAAATGACATCACGCTATCCGCATGGAGCCTTGCGATGCTCACTTTCGACCCGCGCAACACGCCGACCACCAGTCAATGGCAGATTCATGACAGTAATCCGCAGCCCGCGGCCAGCAATGATGGCACCGAGCCTGCAGCCACGCCGGCGGTGTCCGTGACCCTGTCTGCGGTAGGGGTGAGCAAGGCCGCGAGCCAAAGTAACAATAAGGACATAGAGGAAAGCGGGTTGCCGCCGACCATCCAGCAAACCCTGAAAATGATCCGCGAATTGAAGAAGCAGTTGGCCGAGAAAATCGCCGAGCTGCAGGCCCTGGTCAACGACAAGGACTTGCCCGCACAGCAGCGCCAGGCGCGTATGGCCGCGCTGCAAAGCGCGATCAACGCCATCAACGCGGCGTTGCTGGTGGCCACCAACAGCCTGGGGCAAGCCATGAAGGACCAGAACCTGTCGCCCGAGCAGGTGATCCAGGCCGGGGCGCTGGCGGCGAGGTAAGCCGGCGGGCTCAGATGACACGGGAGAAACGCTGGCGGTTGTGCGGTTCAAGGTGTGCGTCGAACAGCATGCACAATGAGCGCACCAGCAGGCGGCCCACCGGGCGTACGGTCATGCCCGCGTCGTTCAATTCAATCAGGCCATCGGCGGCCATGGCCTGCAGTTGCGGCCAGATGTCGGCGAAGTAGCCGCGAAAATCCACGTTGAAGCGTTGTTCGATGTCGGCAAACGCCAGCTCGAAGTGGCAGATCAGCTGCTGGATCACCGCCCGCCGCAGGCGGTCATCGGCGCTGCAGCCCAGGCCGCGGGCGGTGGCCAGTTGGGCATCGGCCAGGGCCGCCTGGTATTCGTTGAGGTCGCTGCTGTTCTGGCTGTAGAGGTCGCCCACTTGGCTGATGGCTGACACGCCGAGGCCGATCAGGTCGCAATGGCCGTGGGTGGTGTAGCCCTGGAAGTTGCGCTGCAGCTGGCCTTCTTCCTGGGCGATGGCCAGGTCGTCATCGGGCAGGGCGAAATGGTCCATGCCGATGTAGCGGTAGCCGGCGCCGGTCAGCTGCTCGATGGTGCGCTGCAGCATCTGCAGTTTTACCCCCGGCGGTGGCAGCTCGACGTGGTCGATGCGCCGCTGGGGCATGAAGCGCTCGGGCAGGTGCGCGTAATTGAACACCGAGAGGCGGTCAGGCTGCAGCTGGATCACCTCGTCGACGGTGCGCCCGAAGCTCTCGACGCTCTGGCGCGGCAGGCCGTATATCAGGTCCAGGTTCACCGAGCGGTACTGCAGGGTGCGCGCGGCCTCGATGATGGCGCGGGTCTCCTCCAGGCTCTGCAGGCGGTTCACCGCGCGCTGCACCTGCGGGTCGAAGTCCTGCACGCCGATGCTGACGCGGTTGAAACCCAGCTCGCGCAGCAGGCCCATGGTCGACCAGTCGGCCTCGCGCGGGTCGATCTCGATGCCGTAGTCGCCACTATCGTCCAGGCGCAGGTTGAAGTGGCTGCGCAGGGTGGCCATCAGTTGGCGCAGTTCGTCATGGCTGAGAAAGGTCGGCGTGCCGCCGCCCAGGTGCAACTGCTGCACGGGCTGGCGCGGATCGAGGTGGCAGGCGATCAGCTGGATTTCCTGTTCCAGGCGTTGCAGGTAGGGCTGGGCGCGACCGCGGTCCTTGGTGATGACCTTGTTGCAGGCGCAGTAGTAGCAAATGTGCGCGCAGAACGGCAGGTGCACGTACAGCGACAACGGGCGCATGGCCTTGCGGCTGTCGCGCAGGGCATGCAGCAGGTCGAATGAGCCAACCTGGTTGTTGAATTGAACCGCGGTTGGGTAGGACGTGTAGCGCGGGCCTGGCTGATCGTGACGGCGGATCAGGTCAGCGTCCCAGACAAGGGTGTCGAGCATGCGGGTTCCCCGGGTTTGCGTGCATGCTCGCTAGTCTAGGGACGCCCGTGCCAACCGGTATTGACGTGCATCAAGCGCCGCTCAATGGCCCATCAGCCAGTGCTGGTGCGGGCCGGGCAGGGTCCACAGGCCAAACGCGATCACCAGCAGGCCACCGGCCGCACGCACTCCGCGCCGGCGCAGCAGCTGGCGAGTGCGCTCGGCGGCCAGGCCGGTGGCCAGCAGGACCGGCCAGGTGCCCAGGCCGAAGGCCAGCATCAACAGCGCGCTGCGGCCGGCGTTGCCCTGGCTGGCGGCCCATAGCAGGGTGCTGTACACCAGCCCGCAGGGCAGCCAACCCCATAGCCCGCCCAGCAGCAACGCCCGCGGCAGGCTGCTGACGGGCAGCAGGCGCCCGGCCACGGGCTGGATCAACCGCCACAGGCCACGGCCCAGGCGTTCGATGTGCACCAGGCCGCTCCACCAGCCGCCCAGGTACAGGCCCATGGCAACCAGCAGCAGCGCCGCCACCACCCGCAAGGCCATGGCTGCGGGGCTGGTGGCCAGCGCCCAGCCGGCCAGGCCCAGCAGCAGCCCGGCGCAGGCGTAGCTGCCGATGCGCCCCAGGTTGTAGGCCAGTAACAGGCGCAGGCGGCGGCCGCGCTGCTCGGGCGGGATGGCCAGGGTCAGGGCGCCCATCAGGCCGCCGCACATGCCCAGGCAATGGCCGCCGCCCAACAGCCCGAGGATCAGCGCCGACACCAGTTGCGGGGCCAGCTCAAGCATGGGGCGGCGCCTTGTCCTTGAGGGCGTTGTCCTTGGCGGTGTTGGCCTCGTCGACGGCGGCCTGGTGGCGTGGGTCCTGGTCGTCGAACAGGATGCTGTGGGCCGGGCCGTCGAGGTCGTCGTACTGGCCGCTGTCCACCGCCCAGAAGAACACGTAGATGGCGATGGCGACCACCACCAGTGCGGCGGGAATCATGATGTAGAGGGCGGGCATGCAAGCTCCGGTGTCGCAAGGGTGGTGGGCGTCGCCGCCGGGCGTCGGGGCGCGGGCATCCGGGCCAGGCGCAGGGCGTTGAGCACCACGGTCAGGGAGCTGGCCGACATGCCCAGTGCCGCCCAGATCGGCGTGATCAGCCCGGCGGCGGCGAAGGGCAGCATCAGGCCATTGTACAGCGCCGCCCACACCAGGTTCTGGATAATCACCCGGCGGGTGCGACGGGCCATGTGCAGGGCCTGCACCAGGGTGGCCAGGCGGTTGTTGAGCAGCACGGCGTCGGCGCAGGTGCGGGCCAGGTCCGTGGCGCTGCCCATGGCCACGCTGACATCGGCGGCGGCCAGCAGCGGCACGTCGTTGACGCCGTCGCCCACCACCAGCACCTTGCGGCCCTGGCCGCGCAGGCGCTGCAGCACGGCCAGCTTGGCGTCCGGCGCCAGGCTGCCCTGGGCCTGGTCGATGCCCAGGGCGGCGGCGACGCCGTGGACCATGGGCGAGCTGTCGCCGGACAGCAGCCAGGTCTGCCAGCCGCGGGCACGGCAGGCGTCCAGCAAGGCCTTGGCATCCTCGCGCAGGCGGTCATCGAGGCCGAACCAGGCCAGCGGCTGGCGGTCGTCGGCCAGCAGCAGCCACTGGCCGTGGTCGTCGGGTGGCATGGGGGCCGGGCTGGCGCTGAGGGCGCAGGCCCAGGCCGGGTTGCCGATGCGCAGCGGTTGACCCTCGACGCAACCCTGCAGGCCCAGGCCCGGCTCGCTGCGCACTTGCTCGGCCACCAGTCGCGCGTGACCGAAGGCACGGGCGATGGGGTGTTCTGAGCGGCTTTCCAGCGCGGCAGCCAGGGCCAGGCTATGGTCACCGTCCAGGTGCGCCAAGGGCTTGATGCTGGTGAGTTGCAGGCGGCCCTCGGTGAGCGTGCCGGTCTTGTCGAAGATTACCGTGTCGACCTGGTTCAGGCCTTCCAGCACATGCCCGCGGGTCAGCAGCAGGCCCAGGCGGTGCAGGCTGCCGGTGGCGGCGGTGAGGGCGGTGGGGGTGGCCAGCGACAGCGCGCAGGGGCAGTTGGCGACCAGCATGGCCAGCACCACCCAGAACGCGCGGTCGGCATCCAGGTGCCACCACAACAGGCCGATGGCCGCCGCGCAGCCCAGGGAAAACAACAGGAACCACTGCGCCGCGCGGTCGGCCAGCTGCGCCAGGCGCGGTTTCTGCGCCTGGGCGCGTTCCAGCAGGCGGACGATGGCCGACAGCCGGGTGTCGCTGCCCAGCGCCGTGACTTCGACGGTCAGGCTACTCTCGACGTTGAGGGTGCCGGCGGTAACGCTGTCGCCGGGCTGGCGCGGCAGCGGCAGGTATTCGCCGGTCAGCAGCGACTCGTCGACGCTGGACTGGCCGTGGAGGATGCGGCCGTCGGCAGGAATCACCGCGCCGGGCAGCACCTGCACGCGGTCGTGCAGGGCCAGTTCAGCCAGCAGGATGCGCTCGGCATGGCCTTGGCCATCCAGGCGCAGGCACGAGGGTGGCAGCAGGTTGACCAACTGCGCGGTGGCCGCCGCCGTGCGTTCGCGGGCGCGGCGCTCCAGGTAGCGGCCGGCCAGCAGGAACAGGGCGAACATGCCCACGGCGTCGAAGTACAAATCGCCGCTGCCGCTGATGGCGGTCCAGATACCCGCCAGGTAGGCGCCGCCGATGGCCAGCGACACCGACACGTCCATGGTCAGGTGGCGGGTGCGCAAGTCGCGCAGGGCGCCCTGGAAGAATGGCGCGCAGCTGTAGAAGACGATGGGCGTGGTGAGGAACATCGCCACCCAGCGCAGGATGGTGTGCAGCTGCGGGCTGAGGTCGATGTTGAATTCCGGCCAGGTGGCCATGGTCGCCATCATCGCCTGGAACCACAGCAGGCCGGCCACCCCCAGCTGGCGCAGGGCGCGGCGGTTGTCGGCGGCCAATTGCTCGGCGGCGCGGTCGGCCTGCCACGGGTGGGCGGCGTAGCCGATGTGGCGCAGCTCGGCGAGCAGTTGGCTCAAGGTGTGCTGGTCGTCCGCCCATTGCACGAACAGGCGGTGGTTGGACAGGTTCAGCCGCGCCTCGACCACGCCTGCCAGGCTGCGCAGGTGTTTTTCGATCAGCCAGCCACAGGCCGCGCAGGTGATGCCTTCGACCATCAGGGTGGTGTCGCGCAGCGGGCCCTGGGCGTGGACGAAGCCCTGCTGCACATCGGCGCGGTCGTACAGCGCCAGTTCGTCGGGCAATTGGCGGGGCAGTGCCTGGGGGTTGGCCGAGGCCTGGTCGCGGTGCTGGTAATAGCTGGCCAGGCCACCGTCGACGATGGCCTGGGCCACAGCCTGGCAGCCCGGGCAGCAGAAGTCGCGCGGCTGGCCCAGCACCGTGGCCGTGAACGGGCGGCCGGGTGGCACGGGGAGGGCGCAGTGGTAGCAGGCGGTAATCATGGTTGCATCAACGCTGCGGTGCTTCGGCGGCCTGCAGGGGCTCGTCGCCCAGGGTCAGGGGCTTGTCCGGGGTGACTTGCTCTTCCTCGAACAGGCGCCAGGTCTTGCCGCCCTGTACGCCTAGCAGCTCGACGAAACGCCGGCCCTGTACCTGGTCCACCACATGGCCCACGTAGCGGCCGTTGCCGGCGGCGTTCAGGTCGATGCGACGGTCTTTCTCCGGCTGCGTCGGCGACACCAGGTTCAGGGTGATTTGCGCTGGCTGGCTGGCGCCGCTGAGCTGCACGTCGACCTCGCCGGTGAGGCTGTCCAGGGTCACGTCGGCGCGCTGCTTGAGGTCCACCGCCAGCTGCTCGCGCTCCAGCGAGCGGGCGATGCCCTTGCCGGCCTCGTAGTAGTTGTCGGTAACCAGGTTGTCGGGGTGCTCCACGGCGATGGTCACCATGGACAGGGTGAGGGCTACCGAGCAGGCCAGCATGGCAATGAGTATCCACGGCCAGAGGTGCTTGTACCAAGGGGTGGCGGCGTCAGCCGTGGCGTTGAACATGGGGGTTCCTTAGCGTACTTGGGGGCCGATGAAACGGCTTTTGGCCTGCACATGCACCGCGCCGTCGTCGGCGTCCTTGAGGCTGAAGTACACCTCGTTGGTGCTGGAAGGCAGTTGTTCGGGGGCTACCGACAGCTCGGCGGGCAGGCTGACGATGTCGCCGGCCGCCACGCGGATTTCGTTGCGGCCCTGCAGGCGCAGGTCGGGCAGGCCGCTGGCCTCGATCACGTAGGTATGCTCGCGCTGGTCCTTGTTCATGATCTTCAGGCTGTAGACGTTCTCGATGCGCCCTTCGGCGTTCTCGCGGTACAGCACGCGGTCCTTGCTCACGTCGAAACCCACCAGCGAGCGTGTCAGGAACGCCCCGGCCAGCACGCCCATCATCACCAGCAGCACCACGGCGTAGCCGATCAGCCGTGGCCGCCACTTGTGCGTCTGCTGGCCGGACAGGTTGTGCTCGGTGGTGTAGCTGATCAGCCCGCGCGGGTAGTCCATCTTGTCCATGATGCTGTCGCAGGCGTCGATGCAGGCGGCGCAGCCGATGCACTCGATCTGCAGGCCGTCGCGAATGTCGATGCCGGTGGGGCACACCTGCACGCACATCGTGCAGTCGATGCAGTCGCCCAGGCCCTGGGCCTTGTAGTCCGCGTCCTTCTTGCGCGGGCCGCGTTTCTCGCCGCGGCGCGGGTCGTAGGAGACGATGAGGGTGTCCTTGTCGAACATCACGCTCTGGAAGCGCGCGTAGGGGCACATGTAGATGCACACCTGCTCGCGCAGCCAGCCGGCGTTGCCGTAGGTGGCCAGGGTAAAGAAGCCGACCCAGAAGTACGACCAGCCGTCGGCGTGGCCGCTGAAGAAGTCCCCGGCCAGCTCGCGGATGGGCGAGAAGTAGCCGACGAAGGTCATGCCGGTGACGAAGCCGATCAGCAGCCACAGGCCGTGCTTGGCGGCCTTGCGCCCGAACTTGCTGGCGCTCAGGGGCGCCTTGTCGAGCTTGATGCGCTGGTTGCGGTCGCCTTCAGTGACCTTCTCGCACCACATGAAGATCCACGTCCACACGCTTTGCGGGCAGGTGTAGCCGCACCACACGCGGCCGGCGAACACGGTGATGAAGAACAGCCCGAAGGCGCTGACGATGAGGATGCCCGACAACAGGATGAAGTCCTGCGGCCAGAAGGTGGCGCCGAAGATGTAGAACTTGCGCTCCGGCAGGTTCCACCACACCGCCTGGTGGCCGCCCCAGTTCAGCCACACGGTGCCGAAATACAACAGGAACAGGAACGCCCCACCCACCCGCCGCAGGTTGCGGAACACCCCGGTGAAGGCCCGGGTGTAGATCTTCTCCCGCGACGCATACAGGTCGACGCTGTCGCCTTTCGCGGCCGGCGGGGTGACATCATGTACCGGAATCTGCTTGCTCATCAGTGAGCCTCACGGTGGGGCGCGGTCTTAGATCCTGTAGCAGCGGCCGTTAGGCCGCGTCACAGGCGCCGCATAGTGCCAGGCACGGCCAGTGTGTTGCCGGACGCCACCTGACGGCAGCTGCTATGGGTTACTCCTGGGGCTTTTCGTCTCCGTGGGAAAGGCTGTACACATACGCCGCCAGCAAATGCACCTTGTCCTTGCCTTGCAGCAGTTCCTGCGCCGGCATCTGGCCCTGGCGGCCATAGCGGATGGTCTGTTGCAGCTGGGCGAAGCTTGAGCCGTAGATGAACGCCTGCGGGTGGGTGAGGTTGGGGGCGCCCATGGCCGGCGTGCCCTTGCCTTCGGGGCCGTGGCAGGCCACGCAGTTGGCGGCGAAGATTTTCTGGCCGTTGGCGGCGTCGGCCTTGGCGTCGTCGGGCAGCTTGCGGCCGTCGAGCTGGCTGATGACAAAGGCAGCGACGTCGGCCACGCCCTGTTCGCCAATCACCTCGGCCCAGGCCGGCATCACCGCGTGGCGGCCGCCCAGGATGGTGGTCTCGATGGTGGCGGGCTCGCCGCCCCAGCGCCAGTCCTCGTCCGTCAGGTTGGGGAAGCCGTAGGCGCCCTTGGCGTCGGAACCGTGGCACACCGAGCAGTTGCTGGCGAACAGGCGGCTGCCCATTTTCAGCGCCTGCGGGTCCTTGGCCACCTCTTCGATGGGCATGGCCGCGAACTTGGCGTAGATCGGCCCGAAGCGGGCGTCGGCGCGGGCCATTTCCTTTTCCCACTCGTGCACGCCGGTCCAGCCGGTCTTGCCGTCGGAAAACTGCTTCTTGGTGTCGTTGTCCAGGTACTGGTAGCCGGGCAGCAGGCCGGTCCAGCTGCCCAGGCCGGGGTACAGGCTCAGGTAGCCGAGGGCGAAGATGATGGTGCCCACGAACAGCATGAACCACCACTTGGGCAGCGGGTTGTCGTATTCCTCGATGCCGTCGAACGAGTGGCCCACGGTTTCCTCGGTGGCCTCGCTGCGCTGCCCGCGGCGGGTGGAGAACAGCAGCCAGGTCAGGGACACGATGGTGCCCAGGGTGAGGACGGTTACGTACAGACTCCAAAACGTTGTCATTGCTTGTCACTCCTGGACGCGCGCGCTTGCGCCTGGGCTTGTTCCACCTTGGCGATGGCGTCGGGATCATCGGCGAACGGCAGCAAGGTGGCTTCGTCGAAGTCCTTCTTGCGCCGCCCGCTGAACACCCACAACGCCAGGCCGATAAAGGCCACCATCACCACGACGGTGCCCAGGCCTCGGATGGTTCCGATATCCATGTGCGTCACCGTTTGCTCTTGATGAGGGTGCCAAGGCCTTGCAGGTAGGCCACCAGTGCGTCCATTTCGGTCTTGCCCTTGACGGCCGCCTCGGCGCCGGCGATGTCGGCGTCGGTGTAGGGCACGCCCAGTTCACGCAGCACTTGCATCTTCTTCGCGGTCAGGCTGGCGTCCACCTTGTGCTCCACCAGGAACGGGTAGGCCGGCATCACCGACTCGGGCACCACGTTGCGCGGGTTGTACAGGTGCGCGCGGTGCCAGTCGTCCGAGTAGCGCCCGCCCACGCGGGCCAGGTCCGGCCCGGTGCGCTTGGAGCCCCACAGGAAGGGGTGGTCCCACACGCTTTCGCCGGCCACCGAGTAGTGGCCATAGCGTTCGGTCTCGGCGCGAAACGGCCGGATCATCTGCGAATGGCAACCCACGCAGCCGTTGGCGATGAACACGTCGCGGCCTTCCAGCTCCAGGGCCGGGCGCGGCTTCATGCCTTCGATGGGCTTGTTGGTGACGTCCTGGAAAAACAGCGGGACGATCTGGGTCAGGCCGCCGATGGCCACGGCGATGACCATGAAGAAGGCCAGCAGGCCGATGTTCTTCTCGAGCACTTCATGTTTCATCAGTGAGCCCCCACGACGGCGATCTGGGTGGCCGCCTCAGCTTCTTCAGGCGTGGAGGCGCGCACGGTGCGCCACACGTTCCAGGCCATCAGCAGCATGCCGCTGGCGAAGAACGAGCCGCCCAGTGCCCGCACGATGTAGCCAGGGTGGCTGGCCTGCAGGGCCTCGACGAAGGAGTAGGTGAGCGTGCCGTCGTCGTTGATGGCGCGCCACATCAGGCCCTGGGTGATGCCGTTCACCCACATGGAGGCGATGTACAGCACGGTGCCGATGGTGGCCAGCCAGAAGTGCGCGTTGATCAGGCCGATGCTGTGCATCTGCGCGCGGCCGAACAGTTTCGGGATCATGTGGTAGACGGCGCCGATGGAGATCATCGCCACCCAGCCCAGGGCCCCGGCGTGCACGTGGCCGATGGTCCAGTCGGTGTAGTGAGACAGCGAGTTGACCGTCTTGATGGCCATCATCGGGCCTTCGAAGGTGGACATGCCGTAGAACGCCAGGGACACCACCAAAAAACGCAGGATCGGGTCGGTGCGCAGCTTATGCCAGGCGCCCGAGAGGGTCATCATGCCGTTGATCATGCCGCCCCAGCTGGGCGCCAGCAGGATGATCGACATCACCATGCCCAGCGACTGCGCCCAGTCGGGCAGGGCGGTGTAGTGCAGGTGGTGCGGGCCGGCCCAGATGTACAGGGTGATCAGCGCCCAGAAGTGCACGATGGACAGGCGGTAGGAGTAGATCGGCCGCTCGGCCTGCTTGGGCACGAAGTAATACATCATGCCCAGGAAACCGGTGGTGAGGAAAAAGCCCACGGCGTTGTGGCCGTACCACCACTGGATCATGGCGTCGGTGGCGCCGGCGTAGGCCGAGTAGGACTTGAACAGGCTGACCGGCAGCGAGATGTGGTTGACGATGTGCAGCATCGCCGTCACCAGGATGAACGCGCCGTAGAACCAGTTGCCCACGTAGATGTGCTTGGTGTTGCGCTTGACGATGGTGCCAAAGAAGGTGATCGCGTAGCAGATCCACACGATCGCCAGCAGGATGGCGATGGGCCATTCCAGCTCGGCGTATTCCTTGGTGGTGGTGTAGCCCAGTGGCAGGGTGATGATGGCGCTGACGATCACCGCCTGCCAGCCCCAGAACGTGAACGCCGCCAGGCCGTCGGAAATCAGCCGCGTCTGGCACGTGCGCTGCACCACGTAGTAGGACGTGGAAAACAGTGCGCAGCCGCCGAAGGCGAAGATCACCAGGTTAGTGTGCAGGGGGCGCAGGCGGCCGAAGGTGGTGTAGGGCAGGTCGAAGTTGAGCTGCGGCCAGACCAGTTGCGAGGCGATGAACACCCCCAGGCCCATGCCGACGATTCCCCAGACCACCGTCATGATGGCGAACTGCCGGACCACCTTGTAGTTGTACGCAGTCGGAGCGATTACTGTGCTCATAGCGGGTTATCCACGGTTCAGGTGTTGTTATTGAATTTATAAACCGGCCGCAGTATGGAGAATGCAAAGGGGTGATGCAAGAGTTGCTAGCAATCATGGCTAGCAATTCTTGTCGGTCGCTCCGACGTCCACGTGGCGGGCCTTCCAGCGTAGCTGGGGGCTTTGCCGGGGTCGCTGGCGGAGGGGTTTCTGAACATCCGGAAACATATCCGTCCAGCCCAGTTTTCAACGCTATGAGCTTAGTCGCTGTGTGGACATACCGCACGCGGGCGCTGCCGCGTGGCGGCACCGACGTGGCATCATGGCGGCCGTTATTTTTTCACGGTGGAACCAGCATGAAAGAGCCGCAGCCTTGCTGCATTGACCAGGATCAATTGGCCGCGTTGGCCCAGGCCCGGGGCTGGCTGTGGAACGCGCCACAGGGCGCGCCTGTGGCCTGCCTGATACTGGCCCACGGCGCCGGCGCGCCCATGGACAGCGGCTTCATGGCCAGCATCAGCGAGCAGCTGGCGGCCAGGGGCGTCGGCGTGTTGCGCTTCGAGTTCCCCTACATGGCCCAGCGCCGCCTGGACGGCGGCAAGCGCCCGCCCAACCCCAAGCCCAAGCTGCTGGAGTGCTGGCGCGAGGTGTACACCGAGGTGCGGCCGCTGGTGACCGGCACCCTGGCGATCGGCGGCAAGTCCATGGGTGGGCGCATGGCCAGCTTGTTGGCGGACGAGTTGGGCGCTGCGGCGCTGGTGTGCCTGGGGTATCCGTTCTATGCCGCGGGCAAACCGGAGAAACCAAGGGTTGAGCATCTGGCGGCGCTGGCGACGCAGACCCTTATCGTGCAAGGCGAACGCGACGCGCTGGGCAACCGGGCGGCCGTGGAGGGGTATGTGTTGTCAGGAAAAATCGAGCTGTGCTGGCTGGTGGCGGGGGATCATGACCTCAAGCCATTGAAGGCGTCGGGGTTCAGCCATGAGCAGCATATCGAGGCAGCGGCGCAGGCGGTCGCGCAGTTTCTACGCTGACCCGTGGCAGCGATTGTCTTGAAACGGCGTCGTCTGCATCGCGACTAAAGTCGGCTCCTACGCCGTACGTGGTAGGAGCCGGCCTTGGCCGCGATACAGGCGACGCGATCTACGAGGTACACGGGGCCCCGTAGCAGCGGCCCGAAGGCCGCGTCACAGGCACCGCGTGATTCCTGACGCGGCCTTTGGCCGCGGCTACGAGAGTTTTAGCGGTTGAAGCGTTCTACCAGCGAGTACTGGCTGTGCGCGGTGCGAGTCAGTTCTTCGCTCAGCAGGGCGGAGTTCTGCGCCTGCTCGCTGGTCTGGTCGGCCAGGTTGGCGATGGTGCTGATGTTGCGGCTGATCTCCTCGGCCACCGCGCTCTGCTCCTCGGTGGCAGCGGCGATCTGGGTGGTCATGTCAGTGATGTGCGCCACTGCCTCGCTGATACCCACCAGCGCCTGGTCGGCCTCCAGCACCCGTGTCACGCCTTCTTCGGCCTGGCGGTGGCCGGCTTCCATGGTCTGTACGGCGTTGCCGGCGGTCTGCTGCAGCTTGGCGATCAGCGCGTGGATCTGACCGGTAGACTCGCTGGTGCGCTGCGCCAGTTGGCGCACTTCGTCGGCGACCACGGCGAAGCCACGGCCCATCTCGCCGGCACGGGCGGCCTCGATGGCGGCGTTTAGCGCCAGCAGGTTGGTCTGGTCGGCGATGCCCTTGATCACGTCCACCACGCCGCCGATCTCGTCGCTGTCCTTGGCGAGCTGGGTCACGGTCTGGCCGGTCTCGCCCACCACCACCGACAGGCGCTGGATGGCTTCGCGGGTTTCGCCGGCAATGCCACGGCCCTGGCTGGTCAGCAGGTTGGCCTGCTGGGTGGCGTCGGCGGTGCGCTGCACGTGGCTGGCCACTTCCTGGGTGGTGGCGGCCATCTGGTTGACCGCGGCGGCCACCTGTTCGGTCTCCACGCGCTGGCGCTCCAGGCCCTCGGAGCTCTGGTGGGCCAGGCCGTCGGACTGCCGGGCCTGGTCGTTGAGGTGCTCGGCGGTGTCCTGCAGGCGGGTGAGGCAGGTCTTCAGGCGGGCGTCCTGGCTGAGGATGGACAGCTCCAGGCGCGCCTGGGCGCCGCGGCTGTCGGTGTACATCTGCGCGATCAGCGGGTCGGAGGTGGTCTGTTCGGCCAGGCGCAGCAGGCGCTTGATGCCCCGTTGCTGCCAGCTCAGGCCCACCAGGCCCAGCGGCACCGAGAGCAGGGCGGCCACGGCGAAGCCCCACCAGCTGCCCAGCCAGCTGCCGATCAGGAAGCCGACCTGGCTGACCAGAATGAACGGTAGCCAGTCCTGCACCACCGGCAACCAGCGGTCGCGGCGCGGCACGGCGGACTTGCCGCTGTTCAGGCGTTCGTAGAGTGATTGGGCGCGACGAATCATCTCGGCGCTGGGCTTGACCCGCACCGACTCGTAGCCCACCACCTGGTTGTTGTCGAAGATCGGTGTGACGTAGGCGTTCACCCAGTAGAAGTCGCCGTTCTTGCAGCGATTCTTGACGATGCCCATCCACGGCTGGCCCTGGCGAAGGGTGGCCCACATGTGCTCGAACACTGCCGCTGGCACGTCCGGGTGGCGCACGGTGTTGTGCGGCGCACGGATCAACTCGTCACGGGAAAAGCCACTGATCTCGACGAACGCGTCATTGCAGTAGGTGATCATTCCTTTGGCATCGGTGGTGGAAATCAGGCGCTGCTGGGCAGGAAACGTCCTTTCGCGCTGGGTGACGGGCTGGTTGTTACGCATGGCTGTGGGGTTCCGCAAGGCTTTCACAGGTTGTCGGCCGCGGCGCCACAAAATTGAAATTAAATTTCCCTGGTAGTCGCCACGGAACGTGCGACGCGCCCAATCCGTAGCAGCGGCCGCAGGCCGCGTCAGGCAGCCAGACGCCGCCTGCGGCAGCTGCTACGGGATCAAGGGGTCATGAGGCGATCAGCTGGCGCAGCACGTAGTGCAGGATGCCGCCGGCCTTGAAGTACTCCACCTCGTTGAGGGTGTCGATGCGGCACAGCACCGTCACGTTTTCCTGCTTGCCGTCCTCATGGCTGATGCGCAGGGTCAGGTCCATGTGCGGGCGCAGGTCGGCGCCGCTAAGGCCAGTGATGTCGAGGGTTTCGCGCCCGCTCAGCTTCAGGGTCTTGCGGCTCTGGCCATCCTTGAACTGCAGCGGCAACACGCCCATGCCCACCAGGTTGGAGCGGTGGATGCGCTCGAAGCTCTCGGCGATCACCGCCTTCACGCCCAGCAGGTTAGTGCCCTTGGCCGCCCAGTCGCGGCTGGAGCCGGTGCCATATTCCTGCCCGGCGATGACCACCAGCGGCGTGCCGTCGGCCTGGTAGCGCATGGCCGCGTCATAGATGGCCAGGCGCTCGCCCGTGGGGATGTAGTAGGTGTTGCCGCCTTCCTCGCCGTTGAGCATTTCGTTGCGGATGCGAATGTTGGCGAAGGTGCCGCGCATCATCACTTCATGGTTGCCGCGGCGTGAGCCGTAGGAATTGAAGTCGCGCGGCTCCACGCCTTTCTCCCGCAGGTAGCGGCCGGCGGGGCTGTCGGCCTTGATGTTGCCGGCGGGGGAGATGTGGTCGGTGGTCACCGAGTCGCCCAGCAGCGCCAGCACGCGGGCGCCCTGCACGTCGACCACCGGCTTGAGCGCACCGGTGATGTCGTCGAAGAACGGCGGGTGCTGGATGTAGGTGGAGTCGTCCTGCCACACATAGGTGGCGGCCTGGGGCACCTCGATGGCCTGCCACTGGGCGTCGCCGGCGAACACCTCGGCGTACTCCTTGTGGAACATCGCGGTGTCGACGCTGCGCACCGCGTCAGCGATTTCCTGCTGGCTGGGCCAGATGTCGCGCAGGTACACCGGCTTGCCGTCCTTGCCGGTGCCCAGGGGTTCGCTGCTGATGTCGATGCGCACGCTGCCGGCCAGGGCGTAGGCCACCACCAGCGGCGGCGAGGCCAGCCAGTTGGTCTTGACCAGTGGATGTACGCGGCCCTCGAAGTTGCGGTTGCCCGAGAGCACCGAGGCCACGGTCAGGTCGGCCTGCTGGATTGCTTTCTCGATGGGCTCGTCCAGCGGCCCGGAGTTGCCGATGCAGGTGGTGCAGCCGTAGCCCACCAGGTCGAAGCCCAGGGCGTCGAGGTACTGGGTGAGGCCGGCGGCCTTGTAGTAATCGGTCACCACTTTCGAACCAGGGGCCAGCGAGCTCTTCACCCAGGGCTTGCGCTGCAGGCCTTTTTCCACGGCCTTCTTCGCCACCAGCCCGGCGGCCATCATCACGCTGGGGTTGGAGGTGTTGGTACACGAGGTGATGGCGGCGATCACCACGGCACCGTCCTTGAGGTGGTGGGTCTGGCCCTGCCAGCTGTACTGCGCCTCGCCGGCCTGGGCAGCGTTGCCCACGGCCACGCCACCGCCGCCTTCGCTTTCCAGGCGGCCCTCGTCCTTGCTGGAAGGCTTGAGCTGCAGGCCGATGAAGTCCGAGAACGCCTGGGCCACCTTGGGCAGCGCCACCCGGTCCTGGGGCCGCTTGGGGCCGGCCAGGCTGGCTTCCACGCTGCCCATGTCCAGCGCAAGGCTGTCGGTGAACAGCGGCTCCTGGCCCGGCAGGCGCCACAGGCCCTGGGCCTTGGTGTAGGCCTCCACCAGTTTTACCGTGGCCTCGGGGCGGCCGGACAGGCGCAGGTAGTCCAGCGTGACCTCATCCACCGGGAAGAAGCCGCAGGTGGCGCCGTATTCCGGGGCCATGTTGGCGATGGTGGCGCGGTCCGCCAGGGGCAGGTCGGCCAGGCCGTCGCCGTAGAATTCGACGAATTTGCCCACTACGCCTTTCTTGCGCAGCATCTGGGTGACGGTGAGCACCAGGTCGGTGGCGGTAATGCCTTCCTTGAGCTTGCCGGTGAGCTTGAAGCCGATCACCTCGGGAATCAGCATCGACACCGGCTGGCCGAGCATGGCCGCCTCGGCCTCGATGCCGCCCACGCCCCAGCCCAGCACGCCCAGGCCGTTGATCATGGTGGTGTGCGAGTCGGTGCCTACCAGGGTATCGGGGAAGGCGTAGGTGCGGCCGTCCTCTTCCTTGGTCCACACGGTGCGGCCCAGGTACTCCAGGTTCACCTGGTGGCAGATGCCGGTGCCCGGCGGCACCACGCTGAAATTGTCGAAGGCGCTCTGGCCCCAGCGCAGGAAGGCGTAACGCTCGCCGTTGCGCTGCATTTCGATGTCGACGTTTTCGCCGAAGGCCTGGTTGTCGCCGTATTTGTCGACCATCACCGAGTGGTCGATTACCAGGTCCACCGGCGACAGCGGGTTGATGCGCTGTGGGTCGCTGCCGGCCTTGGCCACGGCGGCGCGCATGGCGGCCAGGTCGACCACCGCCGGCACGCCGGTGAAGTCCTGCATCAGCACGCGGGCAGGGCGGTACTGGATCTCGCGGTCGCTGCGGCGGTCCTTGAGCCAGGCGGCCAGGGCCTTGAGGTCGTCGCCGGTGACGGTCTTGGCGTCCTCCCAGCGCAGCAGGTTTTCCAGCAGCACTTTCAGGGACATGGGCAGTTGTTGCAGGGCACCCAGGCTCCTGGCGGCTTCGGGCAGGCTGAAATAGTGGTACTGACGGTCGTCGACCTGCAGGGTCTTGAGGGTCTTCAGGCTATCAAGCGAGGGCATGAAATCACTCCTTGGCGGCTGCCGCGAAGGTCCGCACGGCACGGACCCAGGGCATAAAGCGTAGCTAGCTATCATTACACCTGACTGTCCAGGCGTGTCGCCGGTTCCGAACTTCCTTTAGAATGCGCCGATTTCGGCAGCGCGCCAGTGGTGCGCTCGCCATGGCGGCGGCCTACTGTCGGGGCGCCGGTCCAGGAGTGGTTGATGAATACCCTGTTTATGCACTGCCGGCCGGGCTTCGAAGGCGAAGTCTGTTCCGAAATTTCCGAACTGGCCGCGTATTTCGACGTGGCTGGCTACGCCAAGGCCAAGCCGGCCAGCGCTTTCGCCGAGTTCGTCTGCCATGAACCGGCGGACCTTGAGCGGCTGATGGACGAGGTCAACTTCAGTGACCTGATCTTCCCGCGCCAGTGGGCGCGTGGCGCGTTCGTGGAACTGCCGGAAACCGACCGCATCAGCGTGCTGCTCGGTGCCTTGGGCGCGTATCCGACCTGCGGCAGCCTGTGGCTGGAAGTGCTGGATACCAACGACGGCAAGGAATTGTCGACCTTCTGTCGCAAATTCGAAGGTCCGCTGCGCAAGGCCCTGCTCAAGGCCGGCAAGCTGGTGGAAGACGACGACCTGCCGCGCCTGCTGCTGACCTTCCGCAGCGGCCGCGAGGTGTTCCTGGGCCTGGCCCCGGCGCACAATTCGGCCATGTGGCCCATGGGTATCCCGCGCCTGAAGTTCCCCCGCGAGGCGCCCAGCCGCTCGACGCTGAAGCTGGAAGAGGCCTGGCACCACTTCATCCCGCGCGACGAGTGGGACGAGCGTCTGTCGGAAGACATGACCGGGGTCGACCTGGGCGCTGCCCCCGGCGGCTGGACCTACCAGTTGGTGCGCCGCGGCATGCTGGTGACGGCCATCGACAACGGCCCCATGGCCCAGAGCCTGATGGACACCGGCCTGGTCACCCACCTGATGGCCGACGGTTTCACCTACAAGCCGCGCCCCACCGTGGACTGGATGGTGTGTGACATCGTCGAGAAGCCGGCCCGCAGCGCTTCCCTGCTGGAAACCTGGCTGGGCGAGGGCCTGTGCCGCGAGGCGGTGGTCAACCTGAAGTTGCCGATGAAGCAGCGCTACGCCGAGGTGCGCCGCTTGCTGGAGCGCATCGCCGACGGCTTCAAGGCCCGCGGTATCGAAGTGGAAATCGGCTGCAAGCAGCTGTATCACGACCGCGAGGAAGTGACCTGCCACCTGCGCCGTATCGACACCCCGACCAAGAAGGCCCCGCGCAAGGGGTGACCTGCGCCCGGGCATTGGCTGACAATGCCCGCACGTTTCTGGAGATTTGTATGTCTGAACCTGCTGAACTGGCCGTGGATGGCGTGCTCGACGCCACCGGCCTCAACTGCCCGGAACCGGTGATGATGCTGCACCAGCACGTGCGCGACCTGCCGGCCGGTGGCTTGCTGAAGGTGATCGCCACCGACCCCTCCACCCAGCGCGACATTCCCAAGTTCTGCGTGTTCCTGGGGCATGAACTGGTGGAGCGGCGTGAAGGCGAGGGCACCTACCTTTATTGGATCCGTAAGAAGCTCGATTGATGAGTGTGGGAGCTGGCTTGCCAGCGAGCTGTTGAAGCCCGAAAAGCTCGCCGGCAAGCCGGCTCCCACAATAATCACAACCGATAGAAATCCCGCGCATTGCCCCACAGCACCATCTGCGCACCATCGTCCCCCAGCATGTCCTCCACCAGCCCCAGGTCCTCGACCTGGAACGGCCGCGGCGCCCGCGTGGACGGCAGGTCGGTGCCGAACATCAGTGCGTGGGGATTGGCCGCGTAAATGGCCTGCAACGCCGGTCCCACGGGGAAATCCACCCGGCCGAAGCCGCAGGCCTTCACCCGCACGCCGCGTTCGGCCAGGCGCAACAGCGTGGGCAGGCCGTCACGGCTCAGGCCCAGGTGGTCGATGCTGACTTCCGGCAGGCGCAGCAGGCGCGCCTCCAGCGCGTGCAAATCACGGGAATCGACGTACAGCTCGGCGTGCCAGCCCAGCAGTTCATGCACGCGCTTGGCGAAGGGCTCCAGCTTGTCCAGCTGTTCGGAACCACCGCGCTTGAGGTTGAAGCGCAGGGCGCGCACGCCGTGGCGGTCAAGGTGCTGCAGCTCGGCGTCGGTGGCTGAAGCCGGCAGCTGGGTCACCCCGACATAGCCGGGCCCCAGCCGCGCGAGGGCGTCCAGCAGGTACTGCTGGTCGAACACCTGGAACGAGCCCGACACCACCGCGCCGCCACATACGCCCAGCGGCGCGACCTGGGCCTGGTAGTCGTCCACCGTGTAGGTGGGGGGCAGGTAGCCGTCATTGGCGACCAGCGGGAAGCGCGGGTCAATGATGTGGCAGTGAGCGTCGAATACCGGGCGGGTCATGGCGCGCTCCAGGGCGTGATCAGCGGGCGATGTGGCTCACGTAGGTGCCGGTGCCGTCGAGAATGTTGCGCAGGGTTTCCTCGACTTCAGCCAGGTCTACCTGGCCCTTGTCATAGTGGATCACCAGTTCGGCGTCGCCGTTCAATACGTCGGCGTCATCGGCGGCCAGTTCGAACTTCAGGGTGTGCTCGTCCAGGGTGACCTTGAAGTCGCGCACGTAGCACGGCTCTTCTTCGCCCAGGGTGAATTCCACGTCGTTGTCATCGGCCATGCGGGTGATGAGGATCATGCCGCCTTTTTCATCGTGGCAGCACACCAGCGCCATGTTGTCTTCTTCGTCGTCACAAGGGTTGACCATCAACTGGCTGGCTTGAAATTGCATGATTGTTTCCACGGTAAGAGGGCAGGCAGGGATTCTGACACTGTTTGCGTCGAATCTGAAACCTGTGTGTGCAACGCCCTGTGTAGCTCGTACGACAACTCCGGATTGACCGAATATGTCGCAGCCCTGCAAGTATCGAAGCTGTTGCACTGGGTAAGCTGGGGAGTCGGCAAGCGGTCCATTTTGGTGCAACGTCCAAGGCACCGGTTCGGCCCCTTGCCCTCGGTGCCGGCAACCTCCGGTATCGGGTTTTTCCTCCCCTCTTGCGGCGGGTTGGCTATGGTTGATCCCAGAGGGGAACACACGCGACGCTTCATTCAAAAACAAGCCCAAGCGGAGTACCACAGATGGCGTTCTTCACCGCAGCCAGCAAAGCCGACTTCCAGCAACAACTGAAAGCGGCCCTGGCGCAGCACGTTAGCGAGCAGGCCCTGCCACAAGTAGCGCTGTTCGCTGATCAGTTCTTCGGCATCATCTCATTGGACGAACTCACCCAGCGCCGCCTGAGCGACCTGGCCGGCTGTACCCTTTCGGCCTGGCGCCTGCTGGAGCGGTTCGACCACGCCCAGCCCCAGGTAAGGGTGTACAACCCCGATTACGAACGCCACGGCTGGCAATCCACCCACACCGCGGTCGAGGTGCTGCACCACGACCTGCCGTTCCTGGTGGACTCGGTGCGCACCGAGCTCAACCGTCGCGGCTACAGCATCCACACCCTGCAAACCACCGTGCTCAGCGTACGCCGCGGCGCCGATGGCAGCCTGCAGGAGCTGTTGCCCAAGGGCACCCAGGGCGAGGGCGTGCTGCAGGAATCGCTGATGTACCTGGAGATCGACCGCTGCGCCAACGCCGCCGAGCTCAAGCTGCTGGCCAAGGAGCTGGAGCAGGTGCTGGTGGAAGTGCGCGTGGCCGTGGCCGATTTCGAGCCGATGAAGGCCAAGGTCCGCGAAGTGCTGCAACTGGTGGACCAGAGCCCTTATGGGGTGGATGAAGAGGAAAAGGCCGAGGTCAAGACCTTCCTGGAATGGCTGGTGGCCAACCATTTCACCTTCCTGGGCTATGAAGAATTCGTGGTGGCCAACGACGCCGACGGCGGCCACCTGGTGTACGACGAAAGCTCGTTCCTGGGCCTGACCCGCCTGCTGCGCGCCGGCCTCAGCGCCGATGACCTGCGCATCGAAGACTACGCCGTCAACTACCTGAACGAACCGCTGCTGCTGTCCTTCGCCAAGGCCGCGCACCCCAGCCGCGTGCACCGCCCGGCTTACCCGGACTATGTCTCGGTGCGCCAGCTGGACGCCAACGGCCGGGTGATCAAGGAATGCCGCTTCATGGGCCTGTACACCTCCACGGTGTACGGTGAAAGTGTCCGGCAGATCCCGTACATTCGCCGCAAGGTCGCCGAAATCGAGCGCCGTTCGGGCTTCGATCCCAAGGCGCACCTGGGCAAGGAACTGGCCCAGGTGGTGGAAGTGCTGCCGCGCGACGACTTGTTCCAGACCCCGGTGGACGAGCTGTTCACTACGGTGATGTCCATCGTGCAGATCCAGGAGCGCAACAAGATCCGCGTGTTCCTGCGCAAGGACCCGTACGGGCGCTTCTGCTACTGCCTGGCCTACGTGCCGCGTGACGTCTACTCCACCGAGGTGCGGCAGAAGATCCAGCAGGTGCTGATGGACCGCCTCAAGGCCAGCGACTGCGAGTTCTGGACCTTCTTCTCGGAATCGGTGCTGGCGCGGGTGCAGTTGATCCTGCGCGTGGACCCGAAGAACCGCATCGACATCGACCCGCTGCAGCTGGAAAACGAAGTGGTGCAGGCCTGCCGTTCCTGGCAGGACGACTACGCCAGCCTGACCGTCGAGGCGTTCGGCGAAGCCCACGGCACCAACGTGCTGGCCGACTTCCCGAAAGGCTTCCCCGCCGGCTACCGCGAGCGCTTCGCCGCGCATTCGGCGGTGGTCGACATGCAGCACTTGCTGGCCCTGAACGACAAGCGCCCGCTGGTGATGAGCTTCTACCAGCCGCTGGCGCAGACCGGCAAGCAGCAGCTGCACTGCAAGCTGTACCACGCCGACACGCCGCTGGCGCTATCCGACGTGCTGCCGATCCTGGAAAACCTTGGCCTACGCGTGCTGGGCGAGTTCCCGTACCGCTTGCGCCACACCAACGGCCGCGAGTTCTGGATTCATGACTTCGCCTTCACCGCCGCCGAAGGCCTGGACCTGGACATCCAGCAGCTCAACGACACCCTGCAGGATGCCTTCGTGCACATCGTGCAAGGCGACGCCGAGAACGACGCCTTCAACCGCCTGGTGCTGACCGCCGGCCTGCCGTGGCGTGACGTGGCGCTGCTGCGTGCCTACGCCCGCTACCTCAAGCAGATCCGCCTGGGTTTCGACCTGGGCTACATCGCCAGCACCCTGAACAACCACACCGACATCGCCCGCGAGCTGACCCGGCTGTTCAAGACCCGCTTCTACCTGGCGCGCAAGCTCACCGGCGAAGACCTCGACGACAAGCAGCAACGCCTGGAACAAGCCATCCTCACGGCGCTGGACGACGTGCAGGTGCTCAACGAGGACCGCATCCTGCGGCGCTACCTGGACCTGATCAAGGCCACCCTGCGCACCAACTTCTACCAGCCCGACGCCAACGGCCACGCCAAGTCGTACTTCAGCTTCAAGTTCAACCCCAAGCTGATTCCCGAGCTGCCCAAGCCGGTGCCCAAGTTCGAGATCTTCGTCTACAGCCCACGCGTCGAAGGCGTGCACCTGCGTTTCGGCAACGTCGCCCGTGGCGGCCTGCGCTGGTCGGACCGCGAGGAAGACTTCCGCACCGAGGTGCTGGGCCTGGTAAAAGCCCAGCAGGTGAAGAACTCGGTGATCGTGCCCGTGGGCGCCAAGGGCGGCTTCCTGCCGCGGCGCCTGCCCCTGGGCGGCAGCCGTGACGATATCCAGGCCGAGGGCATTGCCTGCTACCGCCTGTTCATCTCGGGCCTGCTGGACATCACCGACAACCTCAAGGACGGCGGCGTGGTGCCGCCAGCCAACGTGGTGCGCCACGACGACGATGACCCCTACCTGGTGGTGGCCGCCGACAAGGGCACCGCGACCTTCTCCGACATCGCCAACGGCATCGCCATCGACTACGGCTTCTGGCTGGGCGACGCCTTCGCCTCGGGTGGTTCGGCCGGCTACGACCACAAGAAAATGGGCATCACCGCCAAGGGTGCGTGGGTGGGCGTGCAGCGCCACTTCCGCGAGCGCGGCATCAACGTGCAGCAGGACGTGACCACGGTGATCGGCATCGGCGACATGGCCGGCGACGTGTTCGGCAACGGCCTGCTGATGTCCGACAGACTGCAGCTGGTGGCCGCCTTCAACCACCTGCACATCTTCATCGACCCCAACCCGGACCCGGCCAGCAGCTTCGCCGAGCGCCAGCGCCTGTTCGACCTGCCGCGCTCGGCCTGGAGTGACTACAACACGGCGATCATGTCCGAGGGCGGCGGTATCTTCCCGCGCAGCGCCAAGAGCATCGCCATCAGCCCGCAGATGAAGCAACGCTTCGACATCCAGGCCGACAAACTGACGCCTACCGAACTGCTGAACGCCCTGCTGAAGGCTCCGGTAGACCTGCTGTGGAACGGCGGCATCGGCACCTACGTCAAGGCCAGCAGCGAGTCCCATGCCGACGTGGGCGACAAGGCCAACGACGCCCTGCGTGTGAACGGCAATGAACTGCGCTGCAAGGTGGTGGGCGAGGGCGGCAACCTGGGCATGACCCAGCTGGGCCGCGTGGAGTTCGGCCTGCTGGGCGGCGCCACCAACACCGACTTCATCGACAACGCCGGTGGCGTGGACTGCTCCGACCACGAGGTCAACATCAAGATCCTGCTCAATGAAGCGGTGCAGGCCGGCGACATGACCGAGAAGCAGCGTAACCTGCTGCTGGGCAGCATGACCGACGAGGTTGGCCACCTGGTGCTGGGCAACAACTACAAGCAGACCCAGGCCCTGTCCCTGGCCGCGCGCCGTGCCTACGAGCGCCTGGCCGAGTACAAGCGCCTGATGGCTGACCTGGAGAGCCGTGGCAAGCTGGACCGTGCCATCGAGTTCCTGCCGTCCGAGGAACAGCTGGTGGAGCGCGTGGCGAACAACCAGGGCCTGACCCGGGCCGAGCTGTCGGTGCTGATTTCCTACAGCAAGATCGACCTCAAGGAAGCCCTGCTCAAGTCCCAGGTGCCGGACGACGACTACCTGACCCGCGACATGGAAACCGCGTTCCCGCCGTCGCTGGTCAGCAAGTACGCCGAGTCCATGCGCCGCCACCGCCTGAAACGCGAGATTGTCAGCACCCAGATCGCCAACGACCTGGTCAACAACATGGGCATCACCTTCGTGCAGCGGCTGAAGGAGTCCACCGGCATGAGCCCGGCCAACGTGGCTGGTGCCTACGTGATTGTGCGCGACATCTTCCACCTGCCGCACTGGTTCCGCCAGATCGAGGCGCTGGACTACCAGGTGGCCGCCGAGGTGCAGTTGGCGCTGATGGACGAGCTGATGCGCCTGGGCCGCCGTGCCACGCGCTGGTTCCTGCGCAGCCGCCGCAACGAGCAGGACGCCGGTCGCGACGTGGCGCACTTCGGACCGCATATCGCCGCGCTGGGCCTGAAGCTGGACGAGCTGCTGGAAGGCCCTACCCGCGAGGTGTGGCAGACCCGCTACCAGGGTTACGTCGAAGCCGGCGTGCCGGAATTGCTGGCGCGGATGGTCGCAGGCACCAGCCACCTGTACACGCTGCTGCCGATCATCGAGGCCTCGGACGTCACCGGTCACAACGCCGCGGAAGTGGCCCGGGCGTTCTTCGCCGTGGGCAGTTCCCTGGACCTGAACTGGTACCTGCAGCAGATCAGCAGCCTGCCGGTGGAAAACAACTGGCAAGCCCTGGCCCGCGAGGCGTTCCGCGACGACATCGACTTCCAGCAGCGGGCGATCACCATCTCCGTGCTGCAGATGGCCGATGGCCCTGCGGACATGGACGCCCGCGTGGGGCTGTGGGCCGAGCAGCACAAGGGCATGGTGGTGCGCTGGCGCGCCATGCTTGAAGAGCTGAAGGCCGCCACCGGCACCGATTACGCCATGTATGCGGTGGCGAACCGGGAGTTGATGGATTTGGCGTTGAGCGGTACGTCCAACCCGTAAGCTTGCCTGCCTCATGAAAAAACCCGTCGCTTGCGACGGGTTTTTTTTGGCTGCACGCCCTGGGTGTGGCCAGCTGGCGGCCGCGGTGTTCCTGGACGAACGGGTTTGGGTCCAGACGCAGCCTGGCGGCAGCTGCTACGCAGATCACTTGTAGCCGCTGGCGAAGCCTGCGCTGGCCCTGGACCATAAAAAAACCCCGTCACCAGGACGGGGTTTTTCTATTGCTGGTCGGGCTTAGGCCTGAACTACCGGAATGTTCGCGCTGGCAGCAGCCTCGCGGAATTCGGCGATCTGGTCGAAGCTCAGGTAGCGGTAAACGTCGGCAGCCATGCTGTCGATGTTTTTCGCGTACTCCATGTACTCCTCGACGGTTGGCAGCTTGCCCAGGATCGAGGCAACGGCGGCCAGTTCGGCGGAGGCCAGGAACACGTTGGCGCCATCGCCCAGACGGTTCGGGAAGTTACGAGTCGAGGTCGACACCACGGTGCTGTTCGGCTCAACACGTGCCTGGTTACCCATGCACAGCGAGCAGCCCGGCATTTCCATGCGCGCGCCAGCCTTGCCGTAGATGCCGTAGTAGCCTTCCTCGGTCAGCTGGTGGGCATCCATCTTGGTCGGCGGCGACAGCCACAGGCGGGTCGGCAGTTGGCCTTTCACCTGGTCCAGCAGCTTGCCGGCAGCGCGGAAGTGACCGATGTTGGTCATGCACGAACCGATGAACACTTCGTCGATCTTCTGGCCTTGAACGGTGGACAGCAGGCGAGCGTCGTCCGGGTCGTTAGGGGCGCAGAGCACTGGCTCTTTGACGTCGGCCAGGTCGATTTCGATGATTTCGGCGTATTCGGCGTCGGCATCGGCGGCCAGCAGTTCAGGGTTGGCCAGCCAGGCTTCCATTGCCTGGGCACGACGTTCCATGGTGCGCGCATCGCCGTAGCCTTCGCTGATCATCCAGCGCAGCAGGGTGATGTTCGACTTCAGGTACTCGGCGATAGCCTTTTCCGGCAGCTTGATGGTGCAACCGGCGGCGGAACGCTCGGCCGAGGCGTCGGACAGTTCGAATGCCTGTTCAACAGTCAGCTCGTCCAGGCCTTCGATTTCCAGGATGCGACCCGAGAAGGCGTTGATCTTGCCTTTCTTCTCGACGGTCAGCAGGCCTTTCTGGATGCCGTAGTAAGGGATGGCATGTACCAGGTCACGCAGGGTGATGCCTGGTTGCAGTTTGCCCTTGAAGCGCACCAGTACCGACTCCGGCATGTCCAGCGGCATGACGCCGGTGGCAGCGGCGAAGGCGACCAGGCCCGAACCTGCAGGGAACGAGATGCCGATCGGGAAGCGGGTGTGCGAGTCACCACCGGTACCGACGGTGTCCGGCAGCAGCATGCGGTTCAGCCAGCTGTGGATGATGCCGTCGCCTGGGCGCAGGGAAACGCCGCCGCGGGTGCGGATGAAGTCCGGCAGGGTGTGGTGGGTGACCACGTCGATCGGCTTCGGATAGGCAGCGGTGTGGCAGAACGACTGCATGACCAGGTCAGCGGAGAAGCCCAGGCAGGCCAGGTCTTTCAGCTCGTCACGGGTCATCGGGCCGGTGGTGTCTTGCGAACCCACGGTGGTCATTTTCGGTTCGCAGTAGGTGCCAGGGCGCACGCCCTTGCCTACTGGCAGGCCGCAAGCCTTGCCGACCATTTTCTGTGCCAGGGTGAAGCCCTTGCCAGTGTCGACCGGCGCTTCCGGCAGCTTGAACAGGTCGGTTGGGCCCAGGCCCAGCTCGGCGCGCGCTTTTTCGGTCAGGCCACGGCCGACGATCAGCGGGATACGGCCGCCGGCGCGGACTTCGTCCAACAGCACCGGGGTTTTCATTTCGAAGGTGGTGATGACTTCGTCGGTACCGTGCTTGCAAACCTTGCCAGCGTGCGGGTACAGGTCGATCACGTCGCCCATGTTGATGTTCGAGACATCGAATTCGATCGGCAAGGCGCCGGCGTCTTCCATGGTGTTGTAGAAGATCGGGGCGATTTTCGAGCCGAAGCAGAAGCCACCAGCGCGCTTGTTCGGCACGTACGGGATGTCGTCGCCGAAGAACCACAGCACCGAGTTGGTCGCCGATTTACGCGACGAACCGGTACCCACCACGTCACCGACGTAGGCGATAGGGAAGCCTTCGCCACGCATCTGCTCGATTTGCTTCATCGGGCCGATGGAGCCTTGCACGTCCGGCACGATACCGTCGCGGGCCATTTTCAGCATGGCCAGGGCGTGCAGCGGGATGTCAGGGCGCGACCAGGCGTCGGGGGCGGGGGACAGGTCGTCGGTGTTGGTTTCGCCGGTGACCTTGAACACGCGCAGGCTGATCTTGTCGGCCAGCACCGGGCGCTTCTTGAACCACTCGCCGTCGGCCCAGGATTGCAGCACGGCCTTGGCGTGCTCGTTGCCGTTCTTGGCCTTTTCAGCCACGTCGTGGAAGGCGTCGAACATCAGCAGGGTGTGCTTGAGCTGTTCGGCGGCAACAGCGGCCAGCTCGGCGCTGTCCAGCAGCTCAACCATGGTGGCGATGTTGTAGCCGCCCTGCATGGTGCCCAGCAGCTCGACGGCACGTTTCTTGTCGACCAGCGGGGAGGTGGCTTCGCCCTTGGCGATGGCGGAGAGGAAGCCGGCCTTCACGTAGGCCGCTTCGTCCACGCCTGGTGGAACGCGGTTGGTGATCAGGTCGACAAGGACGGCTTCTTCGCCAGCCGGAGGATTCTTCAACAGCTCGACCAGGCCGGCTGTTTGTTCGGCGTTAAGCGGCTGGGGCACGATACCCTGGGCGGCACGCTCTTCGATGTGTTTGCGGTAGGCTTCAAGCACAGTTATTACCCTCATCAGTGGTCCCTGTCCGGGACGCTCATCCAGTCACTTCTGCGCCCATGCACCGCACGGCTTCTCGAGCCGATGAGCCGGGGCTGCAGAAATTCCTTGTAGAAGCTGCTTTCAAAGTTTTACGCCTCCAGAACGGGGAGCTGATGAGGGCTGGCGCCAGGTACTTGTGCCTGCAAATACCTGCGCCAACGCCGTTCTGTCGGATAACTGTGCTCGTGACGCTTTGAAAACAGCTTCTAGCGGACATTGGTGCCTAAAAAGGCAGCGTGATTCTACGGCAAAAAAACAAGAAAGGTAAGTTAAGCCCTACCACTTCAGGGGTGATCATCCTTAGACAAAGGGCTAACATGGCCGCCTGTCTTCTTTGTCAAAGCGTTGCCGGCCCATGTCCAATCAGTCCATCAAGACCCCCTGTGTAGGCCTCTGCTCCACGGTTTACGGGGATCTTGTGTGCCGCGGCTGCAAGCGTTTCCACCACGAAGTGATCCACTGGAACGGTTACGACGACGACGCCAAGCGCGCCGTGTGGCTGCGCCTGGAGCAACTGCTGGTGCAGGTGATGGTGGCCAAGCTCGAAGTCTTCGACAAGGACAAGCTGCGCCTTCAGCTGGAGCAACGCAAGATCCGTTTTGTGCCGAACCAGTCCGAATACTGCTGGGCCTACCAGTTGATCGCCCGTGGCGCGCGGGTGATCAACCAGCTGGAGGCCTACGGCATGGTCCTGCTGCCCGAATTCCGCGACTGGGAGCTGCCGGAATTGCGCGATGCCATTGATCGGGAATTCTTCCTGCTGTCGGAGGCGCATTACGAGCGCTACATAGCGCCCGGTTTTTTGCAGGACGCGTTTCCCGAGGCGTGAGGGCCTGTGGGAGCTGGCTTGCCAGCGAGCTTTGAGGGCCTCAAAAACTCGCTGGCAAGCCAGCTCCCACACAAACTAGCCGCGGGCCAATTCTTCCAGGTGCGCGATGATCTCGTCGGTCTTGAGCACCAGCACGTCACTCTCCAGCGCATCCAGCACCACCTCCGCGGTATTGCCGATCAGCGCCCCTGACACGCCGGTGCGGGCCACGGTGCCGATCACCGTCACGGCGGCGTTGAGCTTCTGCGCGGTGAAGGGAATCAGCACGTCCGCAGGCCCCTCGGCGATGTGCAGGTGGGCGTCGTCGATGTCGAATTCGGCCTGGAACGCCGCGCACTGTTCGCGGTAGCGCGCCTCGATGGTTTCCTTGAGCTGGAACGCCGGGTCCTTGGCCGACAGCATCGGCGAAGGATGAGCGGCAATCACGTGCAGGTCGCCCTTGGCCAGGCGGGCAATGTCGAAGCCATGTTCGACGATGTTCGCGTGAAGATGCCGGTGTTCGCCGTCGGCATTGCCCACGTCCACCGCCGCCAGAATCACGCCGTGGGTCCAGGGCCGCTCGCTTTTCACCATCAGCACCGCGCAGGGGCAGTGGCGCAGCAGCTTCCAGTCGCTGGGCGTCAGCAGGAAGCGCTTCAGTGCGCTTTCGTGGCGGTGCTGCTTGATCACCAGGCCGCAGCCTTCGGTCTGTTGCACCTTGATGATGGTCTTCTCCAGGTTGCCCTCCCAGGCCTGCTCGGCCGTGGCGCTGAAGCCGTCGTCGTGCAACTGGCTCTTGAGCAGGGTCAGCAGGGCGCTGTGGTCCTGGTGGTGGTCGCACATCAACAGGTGCAGGTGCGCCTGGGTGACGCCGGCGATCAGCTTGGCGCGGGTCAGCGCCTGGCTGTGGGCGTGTTCAGGGTCCAGCACCACCAACAGGCTGCGGATGGTTTGCATGACGGTTCTCCCGGGCGGGTAGGGGCAGGTAGGGTTCTACTATAGACAGCCGCCAGTCCGGCCCATTGACCTCTCTCAAGCATAGCGGCTGGCGATCTGCCGTGGGGTCCGTATAATCGCCGGCTTTTGCCCCGCCCCAGGAGTCGAGCATGCTGTCTGAAATCCATGAGTTCCTCGGTTGCAGGACGCCGCAGGCGTGGGTCGACGCAGCCCTGGTGAACCAGGAAACCATGCTGGTGGACCACAAGAACTGCGAGTTCAAGGCCGCCAGCACCGCGCTGAGCCTGATCGCCAAGTACTGCACCCACGCCGACCTGATCAACTTCATGTCGCGCCTGGCCCGTGAAGAGCTGGTGCACCATGAACAGGTGATCCGCCTGATGAAGCGCCGCAACGTCGAACTGCGGCCGCTGAACGCCGGGCGCTATGCCTCGGGCCTGCGCAAGGTGGTGCGCAGCCACGAGCCGGTGAAGCTGGTGGATACCCTGGTGGTAGGCGCGTTCATCGAGGCGCGCAGCTGCGAACGTTTCGAGGCGCTGGTGCCGCACCTGGACGAAGAGCTGGGCACCTTCTACCACGGCTTGCTGAAGAGCGAGGCGCGGCACTACCAGGGTTACCTGAAGCTGGCGCATCACTACGGTGAGGCCAAGGACATTGCCAAGACCATCGACAAGGTGCGCGAAGTCGAGGCCGACCTGATCCTCAGCCCCGACCCCGAGTTCCGCTTCCACAGCGGCGTGCCTGCCTTCGCTTGACCTTTCTGTAGCCGCTGCCGCCAGGCTGCGCTGGCCCTGATGTTCGCTGCAGTTTTTCAGTGGACTCGAAGACCAGCGCAGCCTGCGGCAGCGGCTACGCGTTTGCGCCTAAACTTTTCCTTCCGTCTGTCGTCCGAATACTAAGCAAGCTAATAAATTTATTTGACATTAGCTGCCTAGGCAGTAACATCTTGTATAAATTACTGCCTAGGCAGGCTTCTTGATGAGACATTTCACCCCGGAAAATTTCCAGCGCTGCACCATCGGCCTGCTGCTGGGCCGTGCGTCGCAGGTCAAGGATCGCATCCTGGACACCCACCTGGTGCCCGAAGGTGTGACCTCGGCGCAGTTCAAGGTGTTGATTTTCATTGACATGTACAAGGTCGATACGCCAGCGGAGCTGTGCCGCTACCTGTCTTTGGACAGTGGTTCCATGACCCGCATGCTCGACCGCCTGGAACAGAAAAACCTGATCACGCGCAAGCGCTGCGCCACGGACCGTCGGCAGATTCGCCTGGCACTGACCGCCGAGGGGCATTCCCTGGCGGAGCGCATGCCACACATTGGCGCCGATGCCATGAACGATTTGGTAGGGGTGCTGGAGCCGACCGAACTGGCGGACCTGGAACGAATCTTAACCAAAGTATTGCTGGCGGCCGGGGACACCCTCACCGCCTTGCGGGTAGGTGAAAAATGAGCGGCAAGTCCTTACGCAACCGGTTCAGCCTGGTGTTCCTGGCCATGAGCCTGGCCGGCTGTGCCAATTTCCATGGCCTGAACACCTCGGGCGTGGCCACCGATGCGAAAACCCTGCAGGCCGATGGCACGCTGAAAGGCGTGACCCTGTCGCCTGCCGCCTGGCCGAAAGCCGACTGGTGGAAGAGCCTGGGCGACGAGCAGCTGGACGGCTTGATTCGCGAAGCCCTGCGCGACAGCCCCGACATGCAGGTGGCCGCGGCCCGCGCCCACCAGGCCACGGCGGCCGCCCTGGCGGCGGACGCTGCGCGCATGCCGACGTTGGATGCCTCGGCGGGCGTGGTGCGCGAGCGCCTGCCCAAGGTGCAGGATCCGCAGGGCGTGGGTGGCCTGTACGCCACCGTGCGCGAGGCGCAACTGTCGTTCAACTACAGCTTCGACCTGTGGGGCGGCCAGCGTGACGCCTGGGAAGCCGCGCTGGGCCAGGCCCGCGCCGCCGAAGTCGACCGCCAGGCAGCCGGGCTTACCCTGGCTGCCGATGTCGCCCGCGCCTACAGTGACCTGGGCCAGGCCTACATCATGGACGACCTGGCCCAGGACGACCTCAAGCGCACCCAGCAGATGCTGAACCTGGGCCAGCGCCGCCTCAAGGCCGGCATCGACAGCGACTACCAGTTCCAGCAGACCGAGAGCCTGGCTGCCAGCTCCCAGGCTTCGGCCGAAGACGCCAAGAAGCGCCTGCAAAGCGCGCGCATCGCCCTGGCGGTGTTGCTGGGCAAGGGCCCGGACCGGGCCAACGAGATCGCCCGGCCGAAAGTGTTGCAGGCCAGCGCCGTGGCGCTGCCATCGGTGCTGCCCGCCGAACTGCTGGGCCGCCGCCCGGACCTGGTGGCCGCGCGCTGGCGCGTGGAGGCTGCGAGCAAGGACGTGGCCGCTGGCAAGACCCGCTTCTACCCCAATCTGAACCTCAGCGCCGCGGCCGGCACCCAGTCGCTGCTGGGTGATTCGCTGTTCGGCGGCGCCAGCCGCCTGTTGAGCATTTCGCCGACGGTGTCGTTGCCGATCTTCGACGGCGGCCGCCTGCGCGCCGACCTCGATGCCCGCGACGCCGACTACGACCTGGCGGTGGCGCAGTACAACAAGAGCCTGGTCAAGGCCCTTGGCGATGTCAGCGACACCATCAACCAGTTGCACGCCATCGACCTGCAGATCAAGGCCCAGGAACGCGCGGCCAGCATCGCCAAGCAGTCCTATGACACCGGCACCCTGCGTTATGGCTCCGGTATCGGCAACTACGTGGACGTGCTGACCATCGAGCAGCAACTGCTGCAGGCACAACGACAACTGGCCAGCCTCAACGCCGAACAGATCGACCTGTCGATCCAGTTGATGCAGGCCCTGGGCGGCGGCTTCTCGGGCGACAGCGTCGCCCAGGCCGCCACTCCTTCCGCACACGCAACGCAGACTGAATAAGCAAGGTATCTGTCATGGCTACTGCCTCCGCTACAAACTCGCCGGACAAGGCTCCGGCAACGGAACAACCCAACGCTGGCAACCCGCGCAAGCGTAAGGTGATGCTGTTCATTCTGCTGTTGCTGGTGATCCTCGGCGGCCTGGCTACCTGGGGCTGGTACGAGGTTTACGGCCGCTGGAACGAAAGCACCGACGACGCCTACGTAAACGGCAACGTGGTGGAAATCACCCCGCTGGTCACCGGCACCGTCACCAGCATCGGCGCCGACGACGGCGACCTGGTGCACGCCGGCCAGGTGCTGCTGGAGTTCGACCCGGCTGACGCCAAGGTCAACCTGCAAAGCGCCCAGGCTAACCTGGCCAAGGCCGTGCGCCAGGTGCGCGGGCTGTACAGCAACGTCGATGGCGCCAAGGCGCAGTTGCTGTCGCGCCAGACCGACCTGAAGAAGGCCCAGGACAACTATGACCGTCGCCGTACCCTGGCCGCCGGCGGGGCTATCTCGCAGGAAGAGCTGAGCCACGCCCGTGATGACCTCAATGCTGCCCAGGCCGCTGTCGTCAACGCCCAGCAGGGCCTGAAAAGCAACACCGCGCTGGTGGATGACACCACCGTGGCCACCCACCCTGACGTGATGGCGGCCGCCGCGCAGCTGCGCCAGGCGTACCTGGCCAACGCCCGTACCACGCTGATCGCGCCGGTCACCGGCTACGTCGCCAAGCGCACCGTGCAGCTGGGCCAACGCATCCAACCGGGCACCGCGACCATGGCCGTGATCCCGCTGGACCAGATCTGGATCGACGCCAACTTCAAGGAAACCCAGCTGAGCAAGATGCGCATCGGCCAGCCGGTGGACATCACCGCCGACCTGTACGGCAGCGACGTCAAGTTCACCGGCACCGTCGACAGCCTGGGCGCCGGCACCGGCAGCGCCTTCGCCCTGCTGCCGGCGCAGAACGCCACCGGCAACTGGATCAAGATCGTTCAGCGCGTGCCCGTGCGTATCCACCTGAACCCGGATGAGCTGAAGGACCACCCGCTGCGCATCGGCCTGTCCACCGTGGTCGACGTCAACCTGCACGACCAGAGCGGCCCGGTGCTGGCCCAGCAGCCGCCGCAGAAAGCCTCGTTCAGCACCCAGGTGTATGACCGTCAGCTGGGTGAGGCCGATGACATGATCACCCGCCTGATCCACGACAACAGCGTCGGCGCCGGCAACACCGCCCAACGCTGATTCGCCGATCCGCAGGCCCCGTGCGCTCGCGCGGGGCCTGTACGCCTCCAACTTCCAGGGATTTGCGATGAGTAACGCTTCCTTCAAGCCGCCCAGCCTGCTGCTCAGCACCATCGGCCTGTCGCTGGCGACCTTCATGCAGGTGCTCGACACCACCATCGCCAACGTGGCGCTGCCGACCATTTCCGGCAACCTGGGGGTCAGCTCCGAGCAGGGCACCTGGGTGATCACCTCGTTCGCCGTGAGCAACGCCATCGCCTTGCCGCTGACCGGCTGGCTGAGCCGTCGCTTTGGCGAGGTCAAGCTGTTCCTGTGGGCCACCATCCTGTTCGTGCTGGCCTCGTTCCTCTGTGGTATTTCCACGTCGATGCCTGAACTGGTCGGCTTCCGCGTGCTGCAAGGCGTGGTAGCGGGGCCGCTGTACCCCATGACCCAGACGCTGCTGATTGCCGTGTACCCACCGGCGAAAAGGGGGATGGCACTGGCACTGCTGGCCATGGTCACGGTGGTGGCGCCCATTGCCGGGCCGATCCTGGGCGGCTGGATTACCGACAGCTACAGCTGGCCGTGGATCTTCTTCATCAACGTGCCGATCGGTATCTTCGCCTGCCTGGTGGTGCGCCAACAGCTGGCCGCACGGCCGGTGGTCACCAGCCGCCAGCCCATGGACTACGTGGGCCTGATTGCCTTGATCATTGGGGTTGGCGCCCTGCAGATCGTGCTCGACAAGGGCAACGACGCTGACTGGTTCGAGTCCAACTTCATCATCATCGGTGCGGTGATCTCGGCCATTGCCCTGGCGTTCTTCGTTATCTGGGAGCTGACCGACGAGCACCCGGTGGTCAACCTGAAGCTGTTCAAGTACCGCAACTTCCGCTTCGGCACCATTGTGCTGATCCTGGGGTATGCGGGCTTCTTCGGCATCAACCTGATCCTGCCGCAGTGGCTGCAGACGCAGCTGGGCTACACGGCGACCTGGGCGGGGCTGGCGGTGGCACCGCTGGGTATCCTGCCGGTGCTGATGTCACCGTTCGTGGGCAAGTACGCCACCAAGTTCGACCTGCGGATCCTGGCAGGGCTGGCGTTCCTGGCCATTGGTACCAGTTGCTTCATGCGGGCCGGCTTCACCAACGAGGTGGACTTCAACCACGTGGCGCTGGTGCAGATGTTCATGGGGATCGGCGTGGCGCTGTTCTTCATGCCGACCCTGACCATTCTGCTGTCGGACCTGCCACCCAACCAGATCGCCGACGGCTCGGGCCTGGCCACCTTCCTGCGGACCCTGGGCGGCAGCTTCGCGGCCTCGCTGACCACCTGGATCTGGATTCGCCGGGCGGACCAGCACCATGCCTACCTGACGGAAAGCGTGACCGCCTACGACCCGGCCACCCAGCACACCATCCAACAGATGGGCGGCGCAGGGCTCAAGACCTACCAGCAGCTGGACGGTATCGTCGAGGCGCAGGCGTACATGCTCTCCACCGTGGATTATTTCACGCTGCTGGGCTGGATGTTCATGGGCCTGATCCTGATCGTGTGGCTGGCCAAGCCGCCGTTCGCCGCCAAGGCAGGGCCGGAGGCGGCAGGGCACTGATATCGGCGCCGGCCTTCCCGACCTTCAGGCTCTGTATGAAATGTGTGGAGCTTGCGTGAAATACTGTGGGAGCTGGCTTGCCAGCGAGCTTTTGAGGCCCGAAAAGCTCGCTGGCAAGCCAGCTCCCACACCGTTCATACAGAACCTAGAAAGGGAATGCCGCCAGCGACATGCCCTGTTCATCCACCTGCAACGCCCAGCCATCCTTGTCCCAATCCCCCAGCACAATCCGCCGCGCGGGCGCATCGCCCACGTGCAGCTTGTGGATGGCCGGGCGGTGGGTGTGGCCGTGGATCAGGGTGTTGACCTTGTACTGCGCCATGATCCGTGGCACCTCTTCAGGCGTCACGTCGACGATGTCGTTGGCCTTCATGCGCGTCTGCGCGCGACTTTCGCTGCGCAGCTTGCGCGCCAGCTTGTGGCGGGTGCGCAGGGGCAGGTGGCGCAGGATGAACAGCGTCAGCGGGTTGCGCAGGATACGGCGCATTTTCATGTAGGCTTCGTCGCGGGTGCACAGGCTGTCGCCGTGCATCAGCAGTACCGGCTCACCGTAGAAATCGACCACGCTGGGGTCTGTCAGCAGCGTGGCGCCGGCCGCCTTGCAGAAGCGCTTGCCGATCAGGAAGTCGCGGTTGCCGTGCATCAGGAAGATCTTCGTGCCGCTGTCGCTGAGTGCGCGCAGGGCCTCGCCGATCGAATGCTGGTAGGGGCTCATGCCATCGTCGCCGATCCAGGCTTCGAAAAAGTCCCCCAAGATATAAAGAGCGCTCGCCGAGCGCGCGCGCCCGGCGAGAAACTCCAGGAACGCCCGGGTAATGTCCGGGCGTTCTTCCTGCAGGTGCAGATCGGAGATCAGCAGAATCACTCAATGATCTCGGCTTTCTCGATGACCACGTCTTCTACCGGTACGTCCTGGTGGCCCGACTTGGAGCCAGTGGCCACGCCCTTGATCTTGTCGACCACGTCGTTGCCTTCGATCACTTCACCGAACACGGCGTAGCCCCAGCCTTGCACGGTCGGTGCGCTGTGGTTCAGGAAGGTGTTGTCGGCGACGTTGATGAAGAACTGCGCCGAAGCCGAATGCGGCTCCATGGTGCGGGCCATGGCAACGGTGTACTTGGTGTTGGAGAGGCCGTTGTTGGCTTCGTTCTGGATGCTTGGGCGCTTGTCTTTCTTTTCCTTCATGCCTGGCTCGAAACCGCCGCCCTGGATCATGAAGTTGCTGATGACACGGTGGAATACGGTGTTGGCGTAGTGGCCAGCGTTGACGTACTCGATGAAGTTGGCCACGGTTTTCGGGGCTTTTTCAGCGTTCAGCTGCAGCACGATGTCGCCGAAGTTGGTAGTCAGTTTTACTTTGGACATTTCAGGATTCGCTCTTCTTTAGAGAATTTGGCGGGTCGTTTATAACCCTGACGCGCAGTTTACAGGTCGCGATACGCATTTCGAGGCTGTTTTTTCGCAGACGGCCGGCGAAACCCGGCAGACTGGCCTGTCAGCGACTTGACAGCTTCGGCTATGATAAGCGCTTTGATTTAGTCGGCCTACCCATGGCCACAGGTACGTTTTCAAGGATCCTATGAGCAAGCCCACCGCCGATAACGCTCCCAATGCCGCAAACGCCAAAGGCGCGCCGGTAGTTCCCACCAATTTCCTGCGGCCGATCCTGCAGGCCGACCTGGACTCGGGCAAGCACGCCAGCATCGTCACCCGCTTCCCGCCGGAGCCCAACGGCTACCTGCACATTGGCCACGCCAAGTCGATCTGCGTGAACTTTGGCCTGGCCAAGGAGCTGGGCGGCGTCTGCCACCTGCGCTTCGACGACACCAACCCGGCCAAGGAAGACCAGGAATACATCGACGCCATCGAGCGCGACGTGAAATGGCTGGGCTTCGACTGGGCCGGCGAAGTGCGCTACGCCTCGCAATATTTCGACCAGCTGCATGACTGGGCCGTCGAGCTGATCAAGGCCGGCAAGGCCTACGTCTGCGACCTGACCCCCGAGCAGGCCCGCGAATACCGCGGCAGCCTGACCGAGCCAGGCAAGAACAGCCCGTTCCGCGAGCGTGCGGTGGAAGAGAACCTGGACCTGTTCGCGCGCATGAAGGCCGGCGAGTTCAAGGACGGCGAGCGCGTGCTGCGCGCCAAGATCGACATGGCCTCGCCGAACATGAACCTGCGCGACCCGATCCTGTACCGCATCCGTCATGCCCACCACCACCAGACCGGTGACAAATGGTGCATCTACCCCAACTATGACTTCACCCATGGCCAGTCCGACGCCATCGAAGGCATCACCCACTCCATCTGCACCCTGGAGTTCGAAGGCCATCGCCCGCTGTACGACTGGTTCCTGGACAACCTGCCGGTGCCCAGCCACCCGCGCCAGTACGAGTTCAGCCGCCTGAACCTGAGCTACACCGTGACCAGCAAGCGCAAGCTCAAGCAACTGGTCGACGAGCAGCACGTGCATGGCTGGGACGACCCGCGCATGTCCACCCTGTCGGGCTTCCGCCGTCGTGGCTACACCGCGGCATCGATTCGCAACTTCTGCGAAATGATCGGCACCAACCGTTCCGACGGCGTGGTGGACATGAACATGCTGGAATTCAGCATCCGTGACGACCTGGACCGCAACGCCCCGCGCGCCATGTGCGTGCTGCGCCCGCTGAAGGTCACCATCACCAACTACCCGGAAGGCCAGGAAGAAACCCTGGAGCTGCCACGCCACCCGAAAGAAGACATGGGCATGCGCGTGCTGCCGTTCGCCCGCGAGATCTACATCGACCGCGACGACTTCATGGAAGAGCCGCCCAAGGGCTACAAGCGCCTGGAGCCAGCCGGTGAAGTGCGCCTGCGCGGCAGCTACGTGATCCGCGCCGACGAAGCCATCAAGGACGCCGACGGCAACATCGTCGAGCTGCTGTGCAGCTACGACCCCGACACCCTGGGCAAGAACCCCGAGGGCCGCAAGGTCAAGGGCGTGATCCACTGGGTGCCGGCCGCCGCCAGCGTCGAATGCGAAGTGCGCCTGTACGATCGCCTGTTCCGCTCCCCGAGCCCGGAAAAGGCCGAGGAGGGCGCAAGCTTCCTGGACAACATCAACCCTGATTCGCTGCAAGTGCTGACTGGTTGCCGCGCGGAGCCATCGCTGGCCCACGCACAGCCGGAAGACCGCTTCCAGTTCGAGCGCGAAGGCTACTTCTGCGCCGACCTGAAAGACACCCAGCCTGGTCGTCCGGTATTCAACCGTACTGTCACCCTGCGCGACTCGTGGGGCAGCTAAGGAATCATCGTGCTATCGATCTACAACACGCTCACCAAGAGCAAGGAAGTCTTCAAGCCGCTGGACGGCAACAAGGTGCGGATGTACGTGTGCGGCATGACCGTGTACGACTTCTGCCACATTGGCCATGGCCGCAGCATGATCGCCTTCGACCTGGTGACCCGCTGGCTGCGCCATAGCGGCTACGACCTGACGTACGTGCGCAACATCACCGACATCGACGACAAGATCATCAACCGCGCGCGGGAAAACGGCGAAAGCTTCGACGCCCTCACCGAACGCATGATCGCCGCGATGCACGAGGACGAGGCGCGCCTGAACATCCTCAAGCCGGACCTGGAGCCGCGTGCCACCGACCATATCGCCGGCATGCACGCCATGATCCAGACCCTGATCGACAAGGGCTTCGCCTACGCCCCGGGCAACGGCGACGTGTACTACCGCGTCGGCAAGTTCGTGGGTTACGGCAAGCTGTCGCGCAAGAAGATCGAAGACTTGCGCATCGGTGCCCGCATCGAAGTGGACGAGGCCAAGCAGGACCCGCTGGACTTCGTGCTGTGGAAAGGCGTGAAGCCGGGCGAGCCAAGCTGGGAGTCGCCATGGGGCCCGGGCCGTCCGGGCTGGCACATCGAGTGCTCGGTGATGTCGACCTGCTGCCTGGGCGACACCTTCGACATCCACGGCGGTGGCAACGACCTGGAGTTCCCGCACCACGAGAACGAGATTGCCCAGAGCGAGGCCGCCACCGGCCAGCAGTACGCCAACGCCTGGATGCACTGCGGCATGATCCGCATCAATGGCGAGAAGATGTCCAAGTCCCTGGGCAACTACTTCACCATTCGCGATGTGCTGGCCAAGTACCACCCGGAGGTGGTGCGCTACCTGCTGGTGTCCAGCCACTACCGCAGCTCCATCAACTACTCGGAAGAGAGCCTGAAGGAGTCCAAGGGCGCGCTGGAGCGCTTCTACCATGCGCTCAAGGGCCTGCCGAGCGTGGCCGCCGCCGGTGGCGAAGAGTACGTGACGCGTTTCACCGACGCCATGAACGACGACTTCGCCACCCCGGAAGCCTGCGCGGTCCTGTTCGACCTGGTGCGCGAGATCAACCGCCTGCGCGACAGCGACCTCGACGCCGCCGCCGGCCTGGCCGCGCGCCTGCGCGAGCTGGGCAGCCTGCTGGGCGTGCTGCAGCTGGAAGCCGATGACTTCCTGCGTGCTGGTGCCGAAGGCAAGGTTGACGCCGCTGAAGTCGACGCGCTGATCGCCGCGCGCCTGGCGGCGCGTGCCGGCAAGGACTGGGCCGAGTCGGACCGCATCCGCGACCAACTGACCGCCATGGGCGTGGTGCTGGAAGACGGCAAGGGCGGCACCACCTGGCGCCTGGCCGACTAAGCGGCATGCTGTAGAAAAAAACCGGCCAATTGGCCGGTTTTTTTGTGTTCAGGTCATGGCTTGTCCTGCTGGTTGGTGAGCTGCATGACCAGCTTGCGTTCGTTGGCCAGCAGCCGCTGGTCGAGCTTCTTGATGCGCTCGCCGATCTGCTCCATGGTCTCGTCCGGGTAGCGGTCGGTGAGCGCCAGCACCTGCGCCTCGTAGTCGTTGCGCAAGCCCTGGAAGCGCTCGGCTTGGGTTTCGCGCAGGTAGTCAGTCCAGAACGATTGGTCGGCGGCAAAGTCCAGGAACGGCTGGCCCTGCTCGCCACGGCCCACTTCACTGCGGGCCAGGTTCAATTCGCCCGGGCGCAGGTCGGCCGAGCCTTCATACAGCATGCGCGACGGCGGAATCGGCAGGTCCATTTCCTGGGCGAGGTGCAAGCGGTAGGCCAGGCGCACCTCGGCTTCGTCGCGGGCGCCGGCGTTGCGCACCGCCAGGTCATCGAGGGCGTTCAGGCGGAAAAGCCGTCGCACCAGGTTTTGCAACTGCGGGCCGCGGCCCTCGCCGGTGATGGTGCGTGTGGCCTGGCGGGTGAACACCTGCACCTCCATCTGGTTGAACGCCAGGCGAATGCCGTCCGGGCAAGTGCCATGGACGGCCAGCAGTTGCAGGGGCTCTTCGGCCATGCCGTTGAGCAGCAGGCGCAGTTCATGGTCTTCGGCCGCCTGCTCCAGCACGGTCCACACGCGCCGCACCAGTTCGGGCCGGGTCCTGGTGCTACGGTAGTCGGCGGTCTGGCGCAGGCGGTTGATCAGGTTCAGCAGGTCGGTCGCAGCGGAATCGCCCTGCACGCCGTCCCAGATCTGGCGCAGTGACGCCTCCTGGTCGAGCGCGTCGTGCAGCCAGGGTTCGGCGGAGGGCGCGTCGACTTCGGTGGACAGGCCCGGGCTGTGCAGCGAATGTTGCGAAGCGCTGGACGTGGGGCCGTCCGAGCTGTGGGACTCGCTCTGAGTCAGCTCGGCGATGTCGTCGGGCAGGTCCATGTCGAAGGCGAAGGGGCGATAGTACGACTCCGACACATGGGCGCGACGCATGGTCTCGTGGCCCAGGGGGTTGCCACGTAGCTCGATGGTGGCGTGGCCGGTGTCGCGGCGATGGTTTTCCAACAGGTACTCGGGCAGTTCGATCAAGCCGTTGTCGCACAGGTTGACGCGCCCCAGATAGTCCGGGATGAGGCTGTCCAACCAGTGCGGCCAGGCGGTGATGCCCATGCGTTCCAGGCTCAGCAGGTCGAGATTGCGGTTGCGTAGCGCCGACACCTCGCTGATGGTGCCCAGAGTGTTGCCGTCGAGGCTCAGGTGCTGTAGCTCGGAAATGCCGGCGAAGAAGTCCATGGCGGCCTGGTCTATCACCAGGCCCTGGTCGACCAGGTGCAGGCTGCGCAGGGACGGCAGCTCCAGCAGTGCCGCCGGCAAGCCGGGCAGGGGGGTGGGCGCGCCATCGATGCTCAGCCGCTCCAGTTGCGGGAAGGCCCGCAGTAGCCGGTTCAGCTCGGTGGGGCTGGTCGTAGGCTCGTTAAGCTGCAGGTCCAGCACTTCTCGGTAGAAAAAGTCTGGCAGCGTGTGGGGGAATTGCGCCGCGGCCGCGCCGTTCAATTCCAGCACCGGCGCGGCATTTTCGGCGATGAGGATGCGCCAGAACTGGGTAATGGCGTGGCCCACCGAGCGGCGCGTGGCCAGGGTCGCCTCGCTGGGCGGCGCAGATGAGCTGGAGGCGTCGCGCCAGTCGGTAACAGCGCGCTGCAAAGCCCGTTGCTGGCTGATGCTGGCCTCGACGCTGGCGCGCGGTAGGTCGGTTTCAAACGTATATCGACCGTCGGGCTGTTCGCTTTCGATGGCCGTGCGCATGGTTTCGCGGTTCAGGCGGTTGTCGGTCAGCACCAGGCGGGTGCTGCGGCCAGTGCCGGTAGGGTTCTCCAGCAGGTGGTCGGGCAGGGCCAGCAAGCGGTTGCCGCGCAGGGACACCTCGCTGGCGTGATCGAGCAGCGCCGGGCTGAACAGGTCGGGCTGGAACTCGCTCCATTCATCGCTCAGGGAGTCCAGGCCGAGGTAGTCCAGGTTCAGGTTGGAAAAATCCAGTGGCTCGTAGAAGCGGTTGCCGCTCAGGTCCAGGTGCCGTAGCTGGGCAAGGCTGCGTATCTCCCGCAGGCGCGTGCTGCCAATCGGCAGGCGCAGGTTCACCAGGCGCAGTTCGGTCAGTCGCGGGTAGCGTGAGGCGATCAGCGTCGTCCAGTCGCTGAACAGGCTGTAGGGGCCCAGGGCGCCGCCTTCGTTGATGCTCACGGCGGTAACATGCTCGAACTGGGCGAAAAATCCTTCTACGGTGTCGCGGTCGCGCTGGATCGCGTCCAGCAGGGCCAGGGACGGGCGCCGTTCAACCGGGCGGACGCTAAGCAGATCGAGGTGTTGCACGCGGTCGCGGACGAAGGTTGGCAGGTCAGGGGGAAAATCGTCGAGGTACACCGCCTCAAGACGCAGGGCGTGGCCCGCCGGGGTGGCGTGCGGCAGGCTGCTGGCGCGCCAGAATTGCTGCAGCGCCTCACCGATGCGCTGGCGGCTGAGCTGGCGTGCCGGGGAAAGGTGCTGGCTGGCGGAATCCAGTGTCCATTGGTCGAGGTGCGCCTGCAGCTGGCGTTGCTCGTCGAACAGTTGGTTGAGCCGCTGGTCGATGGCTGCCCGGTCCAGCCCCTGGGCGTAGAGCCGGTCAAGGATGCCCTGGGCGTCGGTATCCAGCGCGGCTTCCAGTTCCAGCAGGCGTAGTTTGTCCAGCAGCGATTCTTCAAGCATGATGCGCGGCGTTTCGCTCACGGGCATGCCGGCGCGGCCATCGGCCAGTTCCATGGGCGACTTGGCGCCGGGCTTGTCGGGGGCCATCTGCAGCAGCTCCTGCACCTTGCGCCTTGGTGGCAAGGACGCCTCACGCACCACGCCGATGGGCGCCGGCTGGGTGGCCGACCAGCCCGGCAGCGAGGCTGCGGTGTGCTGTTGCAGCAGGGTGCTGTCCGCAGTGTTGATCGAGTCCAGGTATACCCCTTCATACGCCCTGTTCACTCGCAGCTTGGCCTGGTAGGCGCGGGCCTCGTCGGCCAGGCGTGGTGGCACGCTGGCATCGCGCATCAGCGCTTGCTCGGCCGGGTTGGCATGGGTGGCCAGTTCTTCGGCGACGGAGACCGGCAGGTCGGGGAACCGGGCCCTTATCAGCGCGGCCAGTGGGTCGGTCGTGGCCTGGGTGGCCTGGTAGCGGCGGTTGAACAGTTCGGTGCGCCGCGTTGTGGCGTTTTCCAGCAGCTGCTGGCGCAGGATGAGCCTGGCGTAGGGGCCAGGCTCAGTGCCCAGCAGTGCATGGACCTCGTCGGGGTGCAAGCTGTCGAGCACCACCTGCAGCGCGTCGAGCTCATTGTCGTGAACAAGGATGGTGGTGTCGCGGGCAGCTGTGAACTGGCGGATTACCCTGCCATCCGGGCTTTCCAGGCGCAAGGCCTTGTCTGTTGGCCAGCGAGGATGTTCAGCCAGCAGCTGCAGCAGCAACTGCGGATCGGCCGGTGGCCGCTGGGCTTCGAGCTGGGTGATGACGGTGTCCAGGTCCTGGTCGAGCTTGAAGCGTTGCAGGGTGTCCTCCAGCAGCGCTGGCGGCTGTTCAGCCTCGGCCAGGCACAGGCGCAGCGTCGCTTCGTGGGTGTCGCTGACGCGCATGATGCGCCCGGCCGTGGTGTCGGAAATGCCGTCGGTTACGGGCCCCAGCTTGCGGAACAGGTCCGGCCCCTGCCAGGTGTGTGGCGTGTCGGCCTCGCTGATCCAGCTGCCCTTGCCGTTGGTGCGCAGCGGCGGCTCATAGCCGCCTGCCTTGCCAGGGTGCGCCAGCCGGTAGGGCAGGCCATCCTCCGGGGCCTTGACGCAATAGACGCCGTCGTCGCGCTTGAGCCATTGCTTGCCCTCGTAGTTGTACAGGCCCTGGTTGTCAGGCCTTGCCGAGGCTGGCAGTTCGACCTCGTGCTGGTAAGGTGCGATGTCAGGCTTCCACAGCCGTGTGACGCCGTTGGGCAGGGGGATCTGCTTTAGCGTGCCGATGATTTTGGGCAACACGTATTGGCTGGCGATGTAGCCCGCGCCGGCGAAGGCGGCCAACATGGCGACGTTTTCCGCCACGCCCAGGAAGTGGCCAATGGCGGCTTCCTTGTCGCCTTCCAGCAGGCTCTCGAAGCCTTCAATGGTGTTCCAGCACAGCTCAACGGCGGTCATCACCAGTAGCGCTTCGCCAAGGCCGGGTACGAAGAACGCGGCCACGTTCAGGGCCATGAAGAATCTGCCCTTGAGGTAGTCGGCGTGCTCTTGCTGGCTCTTGCGGTCCTCGGCTTCGGTGGTGACCAGGTGAAACAGGGCGTCATCCTTGAGGGCGTTGACCTTGTGCCGCACCAGTTCCTCTAGCAGGAAGTCCTCGAACGCCGTGGCCCTGGCCTTGATGTCGGCATCAGGGTCGCTGCCCGCGACCCAGCGTTGGTTGGCGTTGTCCCAGGCCTTGGGGTGCAGCGCCGTGTCCAGTTGGTGAAACAGCGTGGCGCGCTCGCGGGCCGGTACGAAGCGGGCGAGAAACTGCAGGTAGCCAGGCTTGAACAGGTTGGCGCGCAGGGCGCTGACGAACGCCGGGACCGAGGGGTAGGTTTTCAGCGGGGTGAACGGGTCGTCCGGTAGGTAGGCGGTCACGCGCACCGGCTGGTCTGGCAGGGTGCTGCGCTCCCGGACCAGGATGATGCCCTTGAGCACGGTCTTGAACAGCCGCAGGGAATGGCAGCGGCTGGAACTCTTGTTGTGCGCGACCTTGATCATGTCCTCGTGGGTGGCCGGGTCGATGTCCCCCTTCATGTAGGCGATGTGGGTCTGCAGCAGCAGCGATGAGCGCTCGAACAGCTTCATCTGCGCCGTGCTGTTGGCCAGTGCACTGTCGGGGGCGTCGCCCGGACGATAGGTCCAGTTCAGCGCCACCTGGATGCGCTCCTGGTAGCGCTGGCCCAGGTCCAGTTCGCGGCACAGCTGGGCGAAGGCGTGGGCGGGAATGCCCACCGGCGTGCCGCTGATGGTGAGGTTGTCGATGCTGAAAGCCATGTAGATGTCGGCCTTGAGGTCGCCGTTGTCCATGCCGTGGCGCTCGGCGTCCTTGGCTTCGAAGTTCTGCATGGCGGCCTGCAACAGCGTGGAGGTCGCCGCGTGCATGGCCTGTTCGCGACGTGCCTTGCGGTCGGCGTTGAAGGTCGCGAGGTCGACGTCGGCTTCGTGGCCGAACTCGTAGGTCGGCGGCACGACCACGCGTTGGGCGTTGAACAGGAAGGTCTGGGTGCTATCGATGTCTTCATCGAAGCGTCGCTTGATCGCCTGCTCCAGCAGGGGGCGGGCGAAGGCCTCGGGGGATGGAATGCGCGCCATGATGGCGTTGACCTGCTCGCTGTCGTGGCGGTGCAGCCTGTGCGCCTGCTGGAATTGCGCCACAACGTCCGGCATCTCCCGCAGGGCCTTTTCGTACCAGGTCATGGGCGGCAGGGGCTTGCTCTTGATGGCGGCGTGGAGGTCCGGATGGACCTTCTCCATCCAGCCTGGCAATTGCCGCTTGAGCAGTTCGTAGTGAGGGGTGGTGCGGATATCGAACGTCGATGGGGTGTCGCGCAGCATGGTCATGGCCCTTTGGCTGGTTCAAAGGGCGGCATTGTGTTTTTCCTTGCCGGGGCAAGGGTGCTCAATAGTTATGGGTGGCGCAGGTATAAAAAAACGCCGCACCCGGTGACGGCGTGCGGCGTTTTTTCATGGCAGGGCAATCACTCAGGCATGCAGCGTTTCGCAGGCATACAGGGTGTTTTCCAGCAGGCAGGCGCGGGTCATGGGGCCCACGCCGCCCGGCACCGGGGTGATCCAGCCGGCGCGGGGCAGGGCGGTGTCGTACACCACGTCGCCGACCAGCTTGCCGTCTTCCTGGCGGTTGATGCCAACGTCGATGACGATGGCGCCTTCCTTGATCCACTCACCCTTGACCAGGCCAGGCTTGCCGGCGGCCACCACCACCAGGTCGGCACGGCCGACGTGGCCGGCCAGGTCCTTGGTGAAGCGGTGGGTGACGGTGACGGTGCAGCCGGCCAGCAGCAGCTCCATGGCCATGGGGCGGCCAACGATGTTGGACGCGCCAACCACGACCGCGTTCATGCCGTACAGGTCCTGGCCGGTGCTTTCCAGCAGGGTCATGATGCCTTTCGGGGTGCACGGGCGCAGCAGCGGAATGCGCTGGGCCAGGCGGCCGACGTTGTAGGGGTGGAAACCGTCCACGTCCTTGTCGGGGCGAATGCGCTCCAGCAGCTTGGACGCGTCCAGGTGCTCGGGCAGCGGCAGTTGCAACAGGATGCCGTCGATGTCGGCATCGTCGTTGAGGCGGTCGATCAGGCTTTCCAGTTCCAGCTGGGTGGTCTGTGCAGGCAGGTCGAACGCCTGGGACAGGAAGCCGACCTCTTCACAGTCTTTACGCTTGTGCGAGACATATACCTGGGAGGCAGGATCGCTGCCGACCAGGATCACGGCCAGGCCCGGGGTGCGCAGGCCTTGCTGGCGGCGCTCGGTGACCCGTTGGGCGATCTGCTGGCGCAGGCTGGCGGCGATCGCCTTGCCGTCGATTAGTTGTGCAGTCATGTCGCGTGGTTAACCATCGAGAGGGAAGAAAATGTGCGCGCATTCTCGCACGCCGTGCGCGATGGGCAAAGGCGCTTGGTCCGACGATTCCGCTAAGCCCTTAAATAAAATGAATTTTTTGCAGAAAAAGATTGACGACCCTACCGACCGTCTATAACATTCGTCGCACTTGTCGGGCAGAGCCTAGCACTGGTGAAGAAGGTCAGGCAGAGTTGAGTATTTAACTCCGCAGGACTGAAGCTTAAAATTTGTAGTCGTCACAGAATGCAGATTAAATAAGCGCCCGTAGCTCAGCTGGATAGAGCATCCGCCTTCTAAGCGGATGGTCGCAGGTTCGAGTCCTGCCGGGTGCGCCATTAGGCAGCTTTGGCACAAGTAGCGCAATATGGTGGGCGTAGCTCAGTTGGTAGAGCACAGGATTGTGACTCCTGTTGTCGTGGGTTCGATCCCCATCGTCCACCCCATATTTCGAAAGGCGCCTGATGAAAGTCTGGCGCCTTTGCTTTAAAAGCTTCACATGCGGACGTGGTGAAATTGGTAGACACACTGGATTTAGGTTCCAGCGGCGCAAGCTGTAAGAGTTCGAGTCTCTTCGTCCGCACCATTCAAGCTGTATCGCCCCGTTTGTAGTGGGGCACTGCAACACCGTTTTATGGTGGGCGTAGCTCAGTTGGTAGAGCACAGGATTGTGACTCCTGTTGTCGTGGGTTCGATCCCCATCGTCCACCCCATATTTCGTGAAAAAGGCGCCTGATGCGAATCAGGCGCCTTTTTTGTTTTCTGGATTTTGATTTCTTGGGCGGGTGTCTTGGCTCGGAGACATATCCGGACACGGAGATCTGCTATGCTTGGGTGTGTCAGTGGCGTACCTTTGCTGCATGATATTTATTGAAACCCCTGTTTTTACAAGGCGTGCCATTGAGCTGCTGGATCATGACGGCTACCTGCATTTGCAACTCCAACTGGTCGCCGACCCTCGCGCGGGTGATGTGATCGAAGGTGCTGGCGGGGTGCGAAAAATCCGTGTGGCAGCAAAAGGGCATGGTAAGCGCGGTGGTGGTCGGGTGATTTACTATCACTTCGTATCTGCGTCCCGAATCGCGATGCTAATGATCTACGCGAAGGGCGAGAAATCGGATTTAAGTGTGCAAGAGCGCAAGATCCTCAAGGCTGCGATCGAGCACTGGAGTCATCTATGAGCAAATTCTTTGAAGAGTTGATGGAAAGCGTCGGGCAGATGGACGAGATTCTGCGTGGCGAGCGTGATCCCGCGCGTGAATTCCAGGTGGATGCCCTTCGGGTCAGGGAAATCCGCAAGGCAACCGGTCTTTCCCAGGTAAAGTTTGCAGCGATGATAGATGTCCAGCTTGGGACGTTGCGAAACTGGGAGCAGGGGCGTCGGCAGCCAACAGGCCCGGCGAAGGCGCTGCTAAAGGCGATCTATCGTGATCCCGTGCATGTATTGAGTGCCTTGTCGGCATAGCACCGGGGCGCTCCTCCTAGTACCCCATGCTAGTGCGCTACCGGGCAGTATCCCAATAAAAAGCCCGCCTTCCATCGAAGGGCGGGCTTTTTCATTCATTCAGCGATCAACGATACCAGCCGCGGTGATAGCCGCCACCGCCATGGCCGTGGTCCGGGAAGATGATGCACCCGGAAGTGCTGAGGATGGCGACGGCTGCCAGGGCTGCCACGGTAAGTTTGGTGAGTTTGTTGAACACGGTTGTCTCCTGATGTCGGGGGTAATGCGCCCGTTCTGATGTATCAGACATCGAAATTTTGTAACTGTTTGTCTACGAACGTAAATATTTTGCAAAGATCCGCGTGCGCGATATCAGTGCGCGGTGTTTGTGGAAATGCCGTCGGTCGCATGGGCGAGGGCGCTGAAAACACCGTCCATGGCCCTGCCAGGCCCTTTGTAGACGGGCTTTTGCCGTGGTTTTGCCGTTCCTTGTTTCAAGCTGTCTTGCACAGGGTGACTTCTTGTGTTCGACCCTCTAGAATGCATGCCCTTGATTGGGGTCGGAAATGGCCGGCTAACGTCTGTGCAACGAGGAAAATCCATGCAAGTTTCTGTTGAAAACACTTCCGCTCTCGAGCGCCGCATGACCATCGGCGTGCCTGCCGAGCGCATCGAGACCGAAGTCAACAAGCGTCTGCAACAGACTGCCCGTCGCGCTAAGGTTCCAGGCTTCCGTCCTGGCAAAGTGCCGATGAGCGTGATTCGTCAGCGCTACGAAGATTCCGCACGTCAGGAAGCCCTGGGCGACCTGATCCAGGCGACTTTCTACGAAGCCGTGGTTGAGCAGAAGCTGAATCCAGCCGGTGCCCCGGCTGTAGAACCTAAAGTGTTCGAAAAGGGCAAGGACCTGGAATACATCGCTACTTTCGAAGTATTCCCAGAGTTCGCTGTCGCAGGTTTCGAGTCCATCAACGTCGAGCGCCTGAGCGCCGAAGTGGCTGATGCCGACCTGGACAAAATGCTGGAAGTGCTGCGCAAGCAGAACGTTCGCTTTGAAGCTGCCGACCGTGCCGCTGCAAACGAAGACCAGCTGAACATCGATTTCGTCGGCAAGATCGACGGCGAAGCCTTCGCCGGTGGTTCGGCCCAGGGCACCCAGCTGGTGCTGGGTTCCGGCCGCATGATCCCAGGCTTCGAAGAAGGCCTGGTGGGCGCCAAGGCGGGTGAAGAGCGCGTGCTGACCCTGACCTTCCCAGAGGACTACCAGAACCTGGACCTGGCCGGCAAGGCCGCCGAGTTCACCGTGACCGTCAACAGCGTTGCCGCACCGACCCTGCCTGAACTGAACGAAGCCTTCTTCAATCAGTTCGGCATCAAGGAAACCGGTCTGGAAGGCTTCCGCACCGAAGTTCGCAAGAACATGGAGCGCGAGCTGCGCCAGGCGATCAAGACCAAGGTGAAGAACCAGGTCATGGACGGCCTGCTGGCTGCCAACCCGATCGAGGTGCCAAAGGCCCTGCTGGAAAACGAAGTGAACCGCCTGCGCGTTCAAGCCGTTCAGCAGTTCGGTGGCAACATCAAGCCTGATCAACTGCCGGCCGAGCTGTTCGAAGAACAAGCCAAGCGCCGCGTGGTACTGGGCCTGATCGTCGCCGAAGTGGTCAAGGCCAACGAGCTGAAGCCGGACGAAGCCCGCGTACGTGAAATGATCCAGGAAATGGCCTCGGCCTACCAGGAGCCAGAGCAGGTCGTGGCGTGGTACTACAAGAACGACCAGCAACTGAACGAAGTCCGTTCGGTTGTGCTGGAAGAGCAAGTTGTGGATACTGTTCTGCAGAAAGCTAGTGTGACCGACAAAGCGGTCTCCTACGAAGAAGCAGTCAAGCCGGCCGAAGCACCACAAGCCGACTGATTCCTTCCAGCGTTGGAACACCACCATAAGCCAGCCTTCGCGCTGGCTTATGCGTATTCAAGACTTGACTATTTGGGAGTGAGTGCGAGACATGTCCCGCAATTCTTATATTCAGCACAGTTCTGACATCCAGGCCGCTGGCGGCCTGGTCCCGATGGTTGTCGAGCAATCGGCTCGTGGCGAACGCGCCTACGATATCTACTCGCGCCTGTTGAAAGAGCGAGTGATCTTCCTGATTGGCCCGGTAGAAGACTACATGGCCAACCTGGTGTGCGCGCAATTGCTGTTCCTCGAAGCCGAGAACCCGGACAAGGATATCCATCTCTACATCAACAGCCCTGGCGGCTCGGTCACTGCAGGCATGTCGATCTACGACACCATGCAGTTCATCAAGCCGGACGTGTCCACCACCTGCATCGGCCAGGCCTGCAGCATGGGCGCCTTCCTGCTGGCCGGTGGTGCCAAGGGCAAGCGTTACTGCCTGCCGAACTCGCGTGTGATGATTCACCAGCCACTGGGCGGCTTCCAGGGCCAGGCGTCGGACATCGACATTCACGCCCGCGAAATCCTCTCGATCCGTCACCGCCTGAACGAGCTGCTGGCGTTCCACACCGGCCAGACTCTCGAGCAGATCGAGCAGGACACCAATCGTGACAACTTCATGAGCGCCGACCGCGCGGCCGAGTACGGCCTGGTCGACTCCGTGATCAACAAGCGTCAGATGCCTGCCTAAGCGGAGCAAATGCCAGGTGGTTGGCACAACCAGCCACCTGTGGACTTGAAAAACCCCGCGATTGCCTTCATCTTGTGTTGCAAGCCTATCGGATTTGGATCGATCGAATGACTGACACCCGCAACGGCGAGGACAACGGCAAATTGCTCTATTGCTCCTTCTGTGGCAAAAGCCAGCATGAAGTGCGCAAATTGATTGCCGGCCCCTCGGTCTTTATCTGCGACGAGTGCGTCGACCTGTGCAACGACATCATCCGCGAGGAGGTGCAAGAAGCCCAGGCCGAGAGCAACGCGCATAAATTGCCTTCGCCCAAAGAAATCAGCGGCATCCTTGATCAGTACGTGATTGGTCAGGAACGCGCTAAAAAGGTTTTGGCGGTAGCGGTGTACAACCACTACAAGCGCCTCAATCAACGTGACAAGAAGGGTGACGACGTCGAGCTGGGCAAGAGCAACATCCTGCTCATCGGCCCGACCGGTTCGGGCAAGACGCTGCTGGCTGAAACCCTGGCGCGCCTGCTCAACGTACCCTTCACCATCGCCGACGCCACCACGCTGACCGAAGCGGGTTATGTCGGTGAAGACGTTGAGAACATTATTCAAAAGCTGTTGCAGAAATGCGACTACGATGTCGAGAAGGCCCAGATGGGCATTGTCTACATCGACGAAATCGACAAGATCTCGCGCAAATCCGACAACCCGTCCATCACCCGCGACGTGTCGGGCGAGGGCGTGCAGCAGGCACTGTTGAAGCTGATCGAGGGCACCGTTGCCTCGGTACCGCCACAAGGCGGTCGCAAGCACCCTCAGCAGGAGTTCCTGCAGGTAGACACCCGTAACATCCTGTTCATCTGCGGTGGTGCGTTCTCGGGCCTGGAAAAGGTCATCCAGAACCGTTCCACGGCTGGCGGCATCGGCTTCAACGCCGAAGTGCGCAGCAAGCAGGAAGGCAAGAAGGTGGGCGAGTCCCTGCGTGAAGTCGAGCCTGACGACCTGGTCAAGTTCGGCCTGATCCCGGAATTCGTGGGTCGTCTGCCGGTGCTGGCCACCTTGGACGAGCTCGATGAGGCTGCCCTGGTGCAGATCCTGACCGAGCCCAAGAACGCCCTCACCAAGCAATACGCCAAGCTGTTCGAGATGGAAGGCGTGGACCTGGAGTTCCGTGCCGACGCGCTGAAGTCCGTGGCCCATCGTGCGCTCGAGCGCAAGACCGGTGCCCGTGGCCTGCGTTCCATCCTGGAAGGCGTGCTGCTGGACACCATGTACGAGATCCCTTCGCAGACAGACGTCAGCAAAGTGGTGATCGACGAAAGCGTCATCGAAGGAAAGTCCAAGCCACTGTTAATCTACGAAAACAGTGAGACGCCGGCCAAGGCTGCGCCAGACGCATAAGTCGTACTGCGGCTTGAAACAGGAAGGGGCCTTCGGGCCCCTTTGCTTTTCCTGCCCCGCAGCGCTTGTTTTTTTTGGGGGCTGCCCCCACATTGACTACAAGCTCAATTCCACTGTCTACGGCCCTAGGGCCGCTGTAGAGGCGAAATCATGAAGACCACCATCGAATTGCCTCTCCTGCCATTGCGTGATGTCGTCGTGTATCCGCACATGGTGATCCCGCTGTTCGTGGGGCGCGAGAAATCCATCGAAGCCCTCGAGGCCGCGATGACGGGTGAAAAGCAGATCCTGCTGCTGGCCCAGAAGAATCCTGCCGACGATGATCCAGGCGAAGACGCCCTGTATCGCGTGGGTACCGTTGCTACCGTGCTGCAACTGCTCAAGCTGCCTGATGGCACCGTCAAGGTGCTGGTCGAGGGCGAGCAGCGCGGCACCGTCGAAAGTTTCATGGAAGTTGACGGCCATTGCCGCGCCGAAGTGCAGCTGATCGACGAAGTCGATGCCCCGGACCGCGAGTCCGAAGTGTTCGTGCGCAGCCTGCTGGCCCAGTTCGAGCAATACGTGCAGTTGGGCAAGAAAGTCCCTGCCGAAGTCCTGTCCTCGCTGAACAGTATCGATGAGCCTGGCCGCCTGGTAGACACCATGGCCGCGCACATGGCGCTGAAGATCGAGCAGAAGCAGGAAATCCTCGAGATCATCGACCTGTCCGCCCGGGTCGAACACGTGCTGGCCCTGCTGGACGCCGAAATCGACCTGCTGCAGGTCGAGAAGCGCATTCGCGGCCGCGTGAAGAAACAAATGGAGCGCAGCCAGCGCGAGTACTACCTGAATGAGCAGATGAAGGCCATTCAGAAAGAGCTCGGCGACAGCGACGAAGGCCACAACGAAGTCGAAGAGCTGAAAAAGCGCATCGACGCCGCCGGCCTGCCCAAGGATGCCCTGGCCAAGGCCACTGCCGAGCTGAACAAGCTCAAGCAGATGTCGCCGATGTCGGCCGAGGCCACCGTGGTGCGTTCCTACATCGACTGGCTGGTGCAAGTGCCGTGGAAGGCCCAGAGCAAGGTGCGCCTGGACCTGGCGCGCGCCGAGGACATTCTCGACGCCGACCACTACGGCCTGGAAGAGGTCAAGGAGCGCATCCTTGAGTACCTCGCCGTGCAGAAGCGCGTGAAGAAGATTCGTGGCCCGGTGCTGTGCCTGGTAGGCCCGCCTGGCGTGGGCAAGACCTCGCTGGCCGAGTCCATCGCCCATGCCACCAACCGCAAGTTCGTGCGCATGGCCCTGGGTGGCGTGCGTGACGAAGCCGAGATTCGTGGCCACCGCCGCACCTACATCGGCTCCATGCCTGGCCGCCTGATCCAGAAGATGACCAAGGTAGGGGTGCGCAACCCGCTGTTCCTGCTGGACGAAATCGACAAGATGGGCAGCGACATGCGTGGCGACCCGGCGTCGGCGCTGCTGGAAGTGCTCGACCCCGAGCAGAACCACAACTTCAACGACCACTACCTGGAAGTCGACTACGACCTCTCGGACGTGATGTTCCTCTGCACCTCGAACTCCATGAACATCCCGCCAGCGCTGCTGGACCGGATGGAAGTGATCCGCCTGCCGGGTTACACCGAGGACGAGAAGATCAACATCGCCACCAAGTACCTGTCGCCCAAGCAGATCACCGCCAACGGCCTGAAGAAGGGTGAGCTGGAGCTGGAAGTGGCGGCCATCCGCGACATCATCCGCTACTACACCCGCGAAGCCGGTGTGCGTGGCCTGGAGCGCCAGATCGCCAAGGTCTGCCGCAAGGTGGTCAAGGAACACGCCCGCGACAAGCATTTCTCGGTGAAAGTGACCTCCGACTCGCTCGAGCACTTCCTGGGCGTGCGCAAGTTCCGCTACGGCCTGGCCGAGCAGCAGGACCAGATCGGCCAGGTGACTGGCCTGGCGTGGACCCAGGTGGGCGGCGAACTGCTGACCATCGAAGCCGCCGTGGTACCGGGCAAGGGCCAGCTGATCAAGACCGGTTCGCTGGGTGACGTGATGGTCGAATCCATCACTGCCGCGCTGACCGTGGTGCGCAGCCGTGCCAAGAGCCTGGGCATTCCCCTGGACTTCCACGAGAAGCGCGACACCCACATCCACATGCCTGAAGGTGCCACGCCCAAGGATGGTCCAAGTGCCGGTGTCGGTATGTGCACCGCCCTGGTCTCGGCCCTGACGCAGATTCCAGTGCGTGCCGACGTGGCCATGACCGGCGAGATCACCCTGCGTGGCCAAGTGCTCGCAATCGGTGGCTTGAAGGAGAAATTGCTGGCTGCCCACCGTGGTGGGATCAAGACTGTGATCATTCCCGAAGAGAACGTGCGTGATTTGAAGGAAATTCCTGACAATATTAAGCAGGATCTTCAGATTAAACCGGTTAAATGGATTGACGAAGTGCTCCAGATTGCGCTGCAATACGCCCCGGAGCCCTTGCCCGATGTGGCTCCGGAGATAGTCGCGAAGGACGAGAAACGCGACACGGATTCCAAGGAAAGAATCAGCACGCACTAGCACGTATTTCGGCCGGGGGGCCTTCCTTGACAGCTTTTTCAGGCCCTTGTTATAAAGCGGCACTTACCGGTGTCAGCAGCCTCCCGGCACAGTTTTAGCTTTACCACATACTTAGAAACAAACTCATATAGATATAAGGGGACTTAAGAGTGAACAAGTCGGAACTGATTGATGCTATCGCCGCATCTGCTGATATCCCGAAAGCTGTAGCTGGCCGCGCGCTGGACGCAGTTATCGAATCCGTCACTGGCGCTCTGAAGGCTGGCGACTCCGTGGTACTGGTAGGTTTCGGTACTTTCTCTGTGACTGACCGCCCAGCTCGCGTTGGCCGTAACCCACAGACTGGCAAGACCCTGGAAATCGCTGCTGCCAAGAAGCCTGGCTTCAAAGCCGGCAAAGCACTGAAAGAAGCGGTAAACTAAGCCTTTCACGCCTTTGCCCGACCGGGGCGGGAAAAATTTCCGACCTGGAAGCGGAGCAGCCATTGAGCTGGTCTCAAGCCGACGCACGGCGCCGGCGCTTGCTCCGCCTGTTACGAGAAGGCGCATCCTCGGATGCGCCTTTCTTCTATCCGGATTCTACCCACTCTCCGCGGTTGCTTAATCAGTACAACCGTTTCTGGGGGACGCATGCTGCAGAATATCAGGGACAATTCACAAGGCTGGATTGCCAAGACCATCATCGGTGTCATCGTTGCCTTGATGGCACTGACCGGCTTCGATGCCATTTTCAAAGCCACCAGCCACACCGCCGACGCGGCCAAGGTCAATGGCGACGCCATCACCCAGAGCGAGCTGGCCCAGGCGGTCGAGTTGCAACGCCGCCAGCTGATGCAACAGCTGGGCAAGGATTTCGACGCCTCCATGCTCGACGAGAAGATGCTGCGTGAAGCGGCCCTCAAGGGCCTGATCGACCGCAAGCTGCTGATCCAGGGCGCTACCGATGCCAAGTTCAGCTTCTCGGAAGCCGAGCTGGACCAACTGATCCTGCAAACGCCTGAATTCCAGGTGGACGGCAAGTTCAGCGCCGATCGCTTCGATGCCGTGATCCGCCAGATGGGCTACTCGCGCCTGCAATTCCGCCAGATGATGGCCCAGGAAATGCTGGTCGGCCAACTGCGCGCCGGTGTTGCCGGCAGCAGCTTCGTCACCGACGCCCAGGTGCAGGCCTTCGCCCGCCTGGAAAAGCAGACGCGCGATTTCGCCTCGCTGACCTTCAAGGCTGACCCGTCGGCCATCAAGGTCACCGACGATGAAGTGAAGAAGCACTACGACGAGCACGCCAAGGAGTTCATGAGCCCCGACCAGGTGGTGATTGACTACATCGAGCTGAAGAAGTCGTCGTTCTTCGACAAGGTCACCGTCAAGGACGAAGACCTGCAGGCCGCCTACAAGGCCCAGACCGCCGCGCTCACCGAGCAGCGTCGTGCCGCGCACATCCTGATCGAGGTCAACGCCAAGACCACCGACGCCCAGGCCAAGGCCAAGATCGAAGAGATCCAGGCGCGCCTGGCCAAGGGTGAAGACTTCGCCAAGCTGGCCAAGGAGTTCTCCCAGGACCCGGGTTCGGCCAACAATGGCGGTGACCTGGGCTACGCCGGCAAGGGCGTCTATGACCCGGCCTTCGAGACGGCGCTGTACGCGTTGAACAAGGACCAGGTATCGGCGCCGGTGCGCAGCCAGTTCGGCTGGCACCTGATCAAGCTGTTGGGTGTGGAGGCTCCTCAGGCGCCTACCTTCGCCAGCCTGAAAGACAAGCTGACCCGTGACGCCAAGACCGCCCAGGTCGAGCAGATGTACGTGGACGCTGCGAAGAAACTGGAAGACTCCTCGTACGAAGCCTCCGACCTGGTGCAGCCAGCCGCTGACCTGGGCCTGAAGGTGCAGACCTCGGCGCCGTTTGGCCGCGAAGGTGGCAGCGAAGGCGTGACCGCCAACCGTGCCGTGGTGCAAGCCGCGTTCAGCCCGGAAGTGATGGACGAAGGCGCCAACAGCTCGGCCATCGAGCTGGACCCGGAGACCACCGTGGTGGTGCACGTGCGTGAACACCGCAAGCCGGCGCAACTGCCGCTGGAAGCCGTGTCTGACGCGATCCGCAAGCACCTGGCGCAGGTCAAGGCCAGCGAGCAGGTCAAGGCCAAGGTCGATGCCCTGGTGGCCGGCCTGCGCGACGGCAAGGTCCCGTTGGCTGCAACGCAGGAAGGCCAGGCCTGGAAAACCCAGGAAGCCGTGTCGCGTAGCCAGGAAGGTATCGATCCGACCGTGCTGCAGGACGTATTCCGCATGACCAAGCCTGTGGGCAAGGACAAGCCGGTCTACGACAGCGTCAGCCTGTCCGATGGCAGCTACGTGCTGGTCCGCCTGAACGGTGTCAACGAAGCCGCTGCCGCCACCGATGCAGAGAAAGCGCAATACCGCCGCTTCCTGGCCTCGCGTGCTGGCCAGCAGGACTTCGCGGCCTACCGCAAGGCGCTGGAAACCAAGGCGGATATCACGCGCTACTAAGCCGTGATCCCCACCTGAAAAAGGCCGCGCAAGCGGCCTTTTTCATTTCCCGGCCGCAACACCGCCTCGCCTGTACCGCCCCGTAGCAGCGGCCGCAGGCCGCGTCCCCCAGCGCCACGGTCTTCCTGGAATACCGCACAGCCCTGGACGCCGCCTGCGGCAGCTGCTACGGGAGGGTGCGCTTCAACAGGTAGGTGTCCATGATCCAGCCGTGGCGCAGCCGTGCCTGTTCGCGCGCGTGCGCGATCTGGTCGGCCACCTGGTCCAGTGGCCCAGCAATCAGGATCTCATCGGCGCTGCCCACGTAGGCGCCCCACCAGATGTACAACCCCTGGCCACGCAGGCGGTTGAACGCCTGATGGGCGTCCAGCATCACCACCTGGCTGTCACCGGCACCCAGCGCATCCCCCAGCTGCCGCCCCGGGCTGATGCGCACCGAACCACCGATCTCGTTCAGCGGCACCCGATGGGCTGCGGCCAGCGCCTGCACGGCGGTGATGCCGGGTATCACCTGGTACTCGAACACCTCGCGGCCGGCGGCCAGGATCGCCTGCAAAATCCGCAGGGTGCTGTCGTACAGGGCCGGGTCGCCCCACACCAGGATGCCCGCGCACTGGCCATCGGCGACTTCATCGGCGATCAGTTGCTCGATCAGCCGCTGCTTGTCGTCGTTCAGGCGCTGTACCGCACCCGCGTAGCTGTCGCCGTCAGGCCCGCGCGGCGGGTGGTCGGCTTCCACCATGCGCCAGGGCCGCTCGGTGGCCAGGCGCGTGCACAGGTCGCGGCGCAGGTCGTTGAGCCCGTGCTTGGCCGGGCCCTTGTCGAACAGCAGGAACACGTCGACGCGGTTCAGCGCCTTCAGCGCCTGCAAGGTCAGGTGGTCAGGGTTGCCGGCACCGATGCCGATGACCAGGACGGTTTTCATGGGCCATGCCTCAGGGCAGGTATTGAATGTGCGGGCGGCCATGGTGGGCGGAGGGGCTGACTATGCAGCGTACGCCGTAGACCTGGGCGACCCGCCCGGCGGTGAGGACCTGTTCCGGGCTGCCGCTGGCCACCACCCGGCCCTGTTGCAGCAGCACCAGGCGGTCGCAGAACATCGCGGCCAGGTTCAGGTCATGCAGGGCCATCACGCAGGTCACCGGCAGGCCCTGAATCAGTTGTAGCAGCTGCAGCTGGTGTTGGATATCCAGGTGATTGGTGGGCTCGTCCAGCAGCAGTTCGCTGGGGCCCTGGGCCAGGGCACGGGCGATCTGCGTGCGCTGGCGTTCGCCCCCCGACAGGCTGTGCCAGCTGCGCAGCCGCAGGGCGCCCAGGCCGGTGCGCGCCAGGGCCTGCTCGACGATGGCCTGGTCTTCCTGGGTCCAGGCCGACAGCGCGCCACGGTGCGGGGTGCGGCCCAGGCGCACGATGTCCTGCACGCGAATGTCCACCTCGGTGCCGGCGTGCTGTTCCACCAGCGCCACGCGCCGGGCCACGGCCTTGCGCGGCCATTGCGCCAGTGGGCGGCCGTCGAGGCTGACGCTGCCCTGGCTGGGCGTGCGCAGGCCGGCCAGCAGGCGCAGCAGGGTCGATTTGCCGGAGCCGTTGGGGCCAATCAGGCCCAGGGTGCCCTGGGCGGGCAGGTCCAGGCTGATGCCGTCGATGATCACCTGGCCGTCGACGCTCCAGCCGACGTTGTCGGCGCGCAGGCTCATGGCGCCGCCCGGTTGCGGTAGAGCAGGGCGGCGAACACCGGCGCGCCGACCAGGGCGGTGACCACGCCAATGGGCAGCACCTGGCCGGGCACGATCAACCGTGAGGCGATGTCGGCCAGCACCATGAAGTTGGCGCCGATCAGCACGCAGGCCAGCAGCAGCCGCACGTGCCGCGGGCCTACCAGCAGGCGGGCGATGTGCGGCACCACCAGGCCGACGAAACCCACGGCGCCGACGATGCTCACCAGGGTGGCGGTGATCAGCGCCGTCACTCCGAACAGCAACCAGCGCAGGCCCGCCACCGGCACGCCGAGGCTGGCGGCGGCGTCGTCGCCGAAAACGAAGGCATCCAGGGTGCGCGCGCAGTACAGGCACACCAGCAGGCCGGCGCCCACCACCGCAGCGGCCAAGCCGACGTCCGCCCAGCGCACGCCGCCCAGGCTGCCCAGCAGCCAGAACATCACGCTGCGCGCCTGTTCGGCGTTGGCCGAGGTGGAGACGATCCAGGCGGTCAGGGCGTTGAACAGCTGCGCGCCGGCCACGCCGGCCAGTATCACCTGGGCCGGGCCGCCGCGGATGCCGGTGGCCAGCAGCACCACCAGGCCGAACGCCAGCGCGGCGCCGAGGAAGGCCCCCAGGGAGATGCCAATCAAGCCGCCGCCCAGGCCCAGCAGCATCACCAGCACCGCGCCGGTGGAGGCGCCGGCGCTGATGCCCAGCACGTACGGATCGGCCAAGGCGTTGCGCAGCAGCGCCTGCAACACCGCGCCGCACAGCGACAGGCCAGCGCCGCAGCAGGCGGCCACCAGCGCGCGGCTCAGGCGGTATTCCCAGATGATGCCCTGCTGGATCCGCGGCACCTCATAGGCACCCAGCCCCAGGCCGTTGAGCAGCGCCTTGAGGGTCACGGCCAGGGGAATGTCCAGCTCACCCAGGGACACCGCCAGGGCAATCGACAGGCCCAGGCTGAACAGCGCCAGCAGGGCCAGGGCCCAGCGGCCCAGGCGGCTGCGCTCCACTGGCATCAAGGCGCCTTGCCCGTGTCGGCCAGGCCCTTGGCGATCTGCTCGATGGCGTCGACCACGCCCATGGACGGGTTCAGGGTGTTGGCGTCGACCACGATCAGGCGACCGTTGCGCACCGCCTTGAGTTCGCGGGTCACCGGGTCGTTGCGCAGGAAGGCCAGCTTCTTCTCGACGTCGTCGGCGGGGTAGAGGCGGCGCTGCATGCGCGCCAGCACGATCACGTCGGGGTCACGGGCGGCAATGCTCTCCCAGCTCACGCCGGGCCATTCCTCATCGCTGTCGATGACGTTGCGCAGGCCCAGCACCTGGGAGATATAGCCCGGCGCGCCGTGCTTGCCGGCCACCCACGGGTCGCCTTCCAGGCGCGTGCTGGAGAACCAGTACAGCACCGACAGCGGTGGGTGCGCGGTGGCGTTGGCCAGTTTCACGGCGGCCGCCACGCGCTCATGCAGGCGTGCGCTGAGGGCCTGGCCGGCAGCGGGCACGTCGAAGATGGTCGCCAGTTCGCTGATTTCCTTGTCCACCAGGGCCAGGGAATACAGCTGGCTGCGGCTGCCATCGGCGTTGGAGGTGGCGGTCACGCCCTTGCCGTCGCAGTCGCTGGGCGACACGTAGGAGGGGATACCCAGCTTCAGCAACTGCTCGGGCGTCGCCACCTCGCCTTGGGGGCCGATGTGGTAGGTGTACTGCGCCACGACGATGTCCGGCGCGGTCTTGGCCACGGCCTCGAAGCTGGGGGCGTTGTCGGCCAGGCGCGGCACCTTGGCGCCGGCGGCGGCCAGCGCCTGCGGCAGCGGCCCGAACCACACGCCGGTGCCGACCATGCGCGGGCCCAGGCCCAGGGACAGCAGAAATTCAGTGCTGGCTTGGCCGAGGCTGACCGCCCGTTGTGGTGGGGCGTCGATGCGCACGCTGTGGCCGCAGTTCTGCACGGTCAGCGGGTAGTGGCTGGCCGGCGCGGCGGCTACGGCTGAGGCGGCGGATAAACACAGGCAGGCAAAAGCAAGGCGGCGTAACAGCATGCAGCGGCTCCCGGGATGGCGCGTCCGTTGGGCGAAAGAAATGGCGTGCAGCAAGGTCTGGCTTTCGGGAGGCCCGAACACAGTGGCGCGACCGCGCCGGAGTTGCACCGGCTTCCTGCTGCACGCATTAAAAAGCCCGCAGAGGGTAAGTGGCATTGCCCAAGAGAGCAACCTGCCGTTCACCTTCCCTGGATCAAACGCTGTAGCCGCTGCCGCCAGGCTGCGCTGGCCCTGGCGTACGCTGGAGATTTTCAGCGTGGACAAGGGCCAGCGCAGCCTGCGGCAGCGGCTACGCAGTCATGCGAGGTTCAGGCGCTGGTAAACACCAGCGCCTTGAGGCCGCCTTCGGCCTCGGCGTCGGGGAATTCCGGCGGGTTTTCCAGGCGGTGCTGGAAGGTCAGCTGCGGCGCTTCCTCGGCCATGCTCTGGATCAGGAAGTCGGAGCCGATGGCCGGGTCATTGACGCAGGCCAGCACCACGCCCTGTTCGGTCAGCAGCTCGGGCAGCTTGCGCAGCACCTTGCGGTAGTCCTGGGTGAGCACGAAGCTGCCACGCTGGAACGACGGCGGGTCGATGATCACCAGGTCATAGGGGCCGCCACGCTTGACCTTGCCCCACGACTTGAACAGCTCGTGGCCCAGGAAACTCACGCGGTCCAGGTCGTGGCCGTTCAGGCGGTGGTTGTCACGGCCGCGGCTCAGGGCGGCGCGGGCCATGTCCAGGTTCACCACGTGCTCGGCGCCGCCGGCGATGGCCGTCAGCGAGAAGCCACAGGTGTAGGCGAACAGGTTCAGCACGCGCTTGCCGGCGGCCTGCTCGCGCACCCATTGGCGCCCGTAGCGCATGTCCAGGAACAGCCCGATGTTCTGCTTGCGGCCCAGGTCCAGCTGGTAGCGCAGGCCGTCCTCGTCGATGAACCATTGCTCCACCGGCTCGCCCAGCAGCCATTCGGCGGCGCTGTCGGGCAGGTAGCGGTGCTGCAGGATCAGGCTGTGCACCTGTGGGGTGGCCTGGGCCAGTGCCAGCAGCAGCGGCTTCAGCGCGGCCAGCTCGTCGGCGGCCGGTTCGCGGAACAGCGACACCAGCAGCACCCCCTGCAGCCAGTCCACGGTGATCTGCTCCAGGCCCGGCCAGCAGCGGCCGCGGCCGTGGAACAGGCGGCGGGTTTCGGCAGGCGGGTGTTGCAGGGCGGTGCTGAGGTGTTGCTGCAATAAAGCGAGGGCGTCGGCGTTCATGAAAGACTTTTGGCAGGGCATAAAGCGCCCATGGTAAACGCTGGCGCAGGGCCGTGGGAAATCCACGGCCGTGCGCGCCAGGATCACTGATGCTTGGCTTGCAGTTCCTTGGCCATTTTCAGGTGCTCCTGCAGCTTGGGCAGGGTCTGTTTGGCGAAGTCCTTGAGCTCGGCCTTGTCGGAGGATTCGACCTCTTTCTGGAACAGCTCGATGGTGTCTTCGTGGGCCTTCACCTGATTGGCGGCGTAGGCCTTGTCGAAGGACTCGTCGCGCATTTCGAGGATTTTCTTCTTCGCCTGGTCCATCAACGTGGCGTCGTCGGGCACCACCAGGTCCAGCTTGTGCGCCAGCGCCGCCAGCTTCTGGTTGGCCGCGCCGTGGTCCTTGATCATCATCTGGGCGAAGCTCTTCACGTCCGCCGAGCTGCTTTTCTGCAGCGCCAGCTTGCCAGCCTCGACTTCGGTGATGCCGCCTGCGGTGGCATCGGCGACAAAGGCGCTGGTGGCAGCGGCGAATGCGGGGCTTGCCAGCGCGCCGGTCAGGGCCAGCACAAGCGTGCCTGCTTTGAATGCGTCCATGGGAAATCTCCGTCGTTATTGTTCGGGAAGCGAGAGGGTGACGCCTCGCTCCCTACAATGGATTGCCCGGCCACCGCGTTGGTGCTTGGGCGGCGACGAACGGTCTTTCGACTATGGTCCAGCATCAATCCTGGCCATTCATGCATTAAGCTGATCGGATAAATAAAATTCGGCATGAGTGACCGGGATGAGCATCAATTTCGACCTGAACGACCTGCAGGCCTTTCGCGCAGTGGTGGAGAAGGGCAGTTTTCGCAAGGCCGCCGAGGCCATCAGCATCTCCCAGCCGGCGTTGAGCCGGCGCATCGAAAAGCTGGAAAGCGCGCTCAACGTGCGGCTGTTCGACCGCACCACCCGCCGCGTCAACCTGACCATGGTCGGCCGCGCCTTCGCCCCCAGCGCCGAACGCCTGCTCAATGACCTGGACATCGCCCTGCTGGGCATCAGCGAAGTGGCCTCCACGCGCCTGGGCAACGTCACCGTGGCCTGCGTGCCGTCGGCCGCTTATTACTTCATGCCCAAGGTGGTGGCCCGCTACCACAAGCTCTACCCGCGCATTCGCGTGAAGGTGCTCGATGCCAGCGCCAACGACGTGCAGCAGGCCGTGCTCAGCGGCGAGGCCGACCTGGGCCTGAGCTTTACCGGCAACCTGCCGCCGGAGCTGGAATTCGAACTGCTGGTGCAGGAGCACTACGTGGCCGCCTGCCGCCGCGACCACCCCCTGGCCGGGCGCAAGCAGCTGAGCTGGGAAGAGTATTTCCAGCACGACTACATCTCGGTGGACAAGACCTCCGGCAACCGCTTCGTGCTGGACCAGGCGTTGCTGCACATCCGCCCGGCGCGGCCGAGCATCTGCGAGACCCGCCATGTGACGACCATGCTCGGGCTGGTTGAGGCGGGCTTGGGGATTGCGGCGGTGCCGTCCATGGCCTTGCCGTTGGGCGAGCACCAGTGGATGACCAGCATCCCGCTGGTGGAGCCCGAGGTGTTGCGCAGCGTGGGGTTGATCCGTCGCCGGGGCCGGCTGTTGACCCCGGCGGCGCTGGAACTGGAGCAGTTGATCAGGGAGTTCAAGAAACCCCTGGAAGATCAGTGAGGCACTGAGTCCAGGCCGGTGCCGGTAACCACCGACTGCGCCTGGGCCGAAGCCATGTAGTCGAGCAGGGCCTTGGCCTCGGCCGGGTGCGCGGCGCCCACCGGGATGCCGGCGGCGAAGCGCGTCACCGACTGCAACGGCTCGGGGATCTTGCCCACGTAGGTCACGCCGGCGATGGGCAACAGCTCGCTGACCTGTTGCAGGCCCAGCTGCGGCTCGCCCTTGGCCACTTCACCGGCCACCGGAATGCGCTCGATCATCTTCGCCTTGGGCTTGAGCTGGGCTTCGATGCCCAGGCGCTTGAACAGCTGGTCCTGTACGTAGACGCCGCTGGCGCTGTCGGAATAACCCACGGACCTGGCCTGCAGCAACGCCTGCTTGAAGGCAGCGACGCTGCTGATGTCCGGCTTCGGCTCGCCGGCTTTCACCACCAGGCCAATGCGTGAGTCGGCCAGTTCCACCCGCGAGGCGGGCAGCACCTTGCCTTGCTTGATCAGGTCGTCCAGGGCGTAGCCGACCATGATCACCACGTCGGCCTGCTCACCGCGTGCCAGGCGGTTGGGGATCGCCTCGGCGGCCTTGCCCATGGACGGGCCCAGCACGGTGTTCAGCTGGTCGCCATGGGCCGCGGCGAACTGCGGGCCGAGGATCTTGTAGGCGGCAGTGAAGCCGCCGGAGGTCATCACGGTCAGGTCCTGGGCCTGGGCCAGGCCCGCGGCGGCCAGCCCCAGGGTCAGGGCGGCCAGGCTGTTGAGCAATTTCTTCATGGCCACGCCCCTCACACGGCGGCGCGCAGCTGGGCGCTGCCGCGGCGGTACAGGTACAGGGTGGCGCACAGGGCGCACAGGGCGGCGAAGCTCATCCAGTAGCCGGGTGCGGCCTTGTCGCCGCTGCTGTGGATCAGCGCGGTGGAGATGGCCGGGGTAAAGCCGCCGAACACCGCGGTGGCCAGGCTGTAGGCCAGGGAGAAACCGGCCACGCGCACTTCCACCGGCATGATTTCGGTCAGCGCCGGGATCATCGCGCCGTTGTACATGCCGTACATGAACGACAGCCACAGCAGGGTTTCCAGCATGTGTGCGAAGCTTGGTGCCTGGGCCAGGAACGACAGCGCCGGGTACGAGGTGGCAATGGCCAACACGGTCATGGCGATCAGCATCGGCTTGCGGCCGATACGGTCAGACAGCGCGCCGCCGATAGGCAGCCAGATGAAGTTCGACACACCCACCAGCAGGGTCACCATCAGCGCGTCGGCGGTGCTCAGGTTGAGCACGCTCTTGCCGAAGGTGGGCGCGTACACGGTGATCAGGTAGAAGGCGGTGGTGGTCATGGCCACCATCAGCATGCCGGCCACCACGATGGTCCAGTTGGCCACCAGGGTGTTGTACACCTCGCGCATGGCCGGGCGGTGACGGCGGGCGCTGAACTCTTCGGTCTCTTCCAGCTTGCGACGCAGCAGGAAGATGAACGGCACGATCATGCAGCCCACGGCGAACGGAATGCGCCAGCCCCAGGCGGCGATGTCGTCACCGCTCATCCACTGGTTCAGGCCGTAGCCCAGCGCGGCAGCCACGACGATGGCGACCTGCTGGCTGGCCGACTGCCAGCTGGTGTAGAAGCCTTTCTTGCCGGGGGTGGCCATTTCCGCCAGGTACACCGACACGCCGCCAAGCTCGGCGCCGGCCGAGAAGCCCTGCAGCAGGCGGCCCAGCAACACCAGGGCGGGGGCCAGCAGGCCGATGGTCTCGTAGCCGGGCACCAGCACGATCAATATCGTGCCGCTGGCCATGATCGACAGGGTCACGATCAGGCCCTTGCGGCGGCCGACGTCGTCGATATAGGCGCCAAGGATCACTGCGCCCAGCGGCCGCATCAGGAAGCCTGCGCCGAACACGGCGAAGGTCATCATCAGCGAAGCGAATTCACTGCTGGCGGGGAAGAAGGCGGCGGCGATGTGGGTGGCGTAGAACCCGAACAGGAAGAAATCGAACTGTTCGAGGAAGTTGCCCGAGGTGACACGGAATACCGCGCCGGCTTTGGCGCGAGCGGACGCGGACGCGCCCTGGGGTGAGGACTGCATGTGCATCTCCCATCATTTTTATGACACGTGCAACGGGGCACATGGGTTTTTTGTAGGGGGACGATGGTCGCGGAAATATTTTGAAATGATAACTGCATATTTCTGATGTATTGATGCGCGGATGTTATCACTCAGCGCATCAGTCGCCCGCGGCGCAGCCGTATAGGGCCGCTGCCGATGCGGTCCGGGGCCAAAGTGGCTTCGCCTTGAGTGATGCGCAAAACGTCAGCTTGGGCCAGGCACGAGGCCACCCGGCGGATGTCCGGCATCAACGCGCGCCACAGCGCCTCGTCGGCGCTGAGCACGCGGGCGACGTCGCTGGGGCAGATGGAGTCTTCGGGGGCGCGTTGGGAGAGCAGGGCGAAGATCGCCCGGGTGATCATGCTGTCGTCGATGTTCATGGGGGATGCGCGGCAGTAACGAAAACGTCTTTGTAACACCTCAGCCAACGCCGATCCATCAGGCCATGGCACGTTGCAACAAATGTAGCTGCTGCCGCAAGGCTGCGGCCCGCCGTGTGGACGGCGGGTGGTGGCCGTTGCGCGATTCCCCCCAGGCGCGCGTCCTGCCTCAGCGGTGGGCTTCGGCCACCGGGGTAGCGGCGGCCTCGGCCTGCTTGCCAAAGGCCACGAAGTAGGCCAGGCCCACGAACACCGCGCCACCCACGGCGTTGCCGAGGAACACCGCCACCAGGTTGTTGGCGCACTGGCTCCAGTCCAGGGCACCGGCGAAGATGGCCGCCGGGATCACGAACATGTTCGCCACCACGTGCTGGAAGCCGATGGCCACGAAGCCCATCACCGGGAACCACATGCCCAGGATCTTGCCGGTGACTTCCTTGCTTGCGTACGACAGCCACACCGCCAGGCACACCATCCAGTTGCAGCCGATGCCCGAGACGAATGCGTGGGTGAAGTCGGCGCTGGCCTTGGCGTTGGCAATCGCCAGGGTCTTGGCCAGGAACGGGCCTTCGGTCAGGCCCAGCACGTGGCCGAAGCAGTAGGCCACGAACAGCGCGCCCAGCAGGTTGGCCACGGTCACCAGCAGCCAGTTGCGCAGCAGCGCGGCCAGGCTGATCTTGCCGCTGAACAGGGCCATGGGCAGGGTCATCATGTTGCCGGTCAGCAGTTCGCCGCCGCCCAGGATCACCAAAATCAGGCCCAGCGGGAACACGGCGGCGCCCAGCAGGTTGCCCAGGGACGACCAGGCGCCGGGGATCATGGTGCTGACGTGGATGTCGAGCAAAAAGCCCAGGGCGATGAAGGCGCCGGCCAGGAAGCCCAGCACCAGGATCGCGGGCAGCGAGGCCTGGGCTTTCTTGGTGCCGGTTTCGATGGCCATCTCGGCGATCTGCTGGGGGGTGTTCAAGGACATGGAAGGTACTCGCGAGCCAGGTGGAAAAAGGGTGCGCTGTCTTACGCTGCGCCATCCTGGCCCTGCGACGATTTGCGACATTGATTGCCGCGAAAGCTAATGGCTCAACGCCTGCACGTCTAATCGCTTGTTTCGATAGCGCGATTGACCCTGTCGATGGGTCACGAATCCCTGTGGGAGCTGGCTTGCCAGCGAGCTGTTTGCCGCCAAAAAAACTCGCTGGCAAGCCAGCTCCCACAAGGCAGGTCAATAAACTTGTGAGCATTCGCGCCAAGCGGTATAGAATTCCTTATCCATCAAGAGATTAAACGTTCCGTACACGGGGCAGTCTATCTCGGCGATTATTCATGAAAGGCAGGCCGGATCTTGGAACAGCTAAAACGCCTTGAAAGCGGTATTGAAGGGCTCGACCTTCTGTTGAAGGGCGGGCTGGTCGCAGGTTCGTCCTACATCGTCCAGGGGCGACCGGGGTCGGGCAAGACCATCCTGGCCAACCAGCTGGGCTTCAACCACGTGCGCAATGGCGGGCGAGTATTGGTGGCCACGCTTTTGGCCGAGTCCCACGAGCGACTCTTCCAGTACCTGTCGACCCTGCGGTTCTTCGACGCCGGCCGCATCGGCAACGAGATCCAGTTCGTCAGCGCCTTCGACACCCTGGAAAACGAAGGCCTGGACGAGGTGGTCAAGCTGCTGCGCCGCGAGATCAGCCGGCAGAAGGCCACGGTGCTGATCGTCGACGGCCTGCTCAATGCGCGCTCCAAGGCCGAGTCGCAGATCGACACGAAGAAATTCATCTCCGAGCTGCAGGGCCACGCCGCCTTCGCCGGCTGCACCGTGCTGTTCCTCACCAGCTCGCGGCTGGACGATGGCAGTCCCGAGCACACCATGGTCGACGGCGTCATCGAACTGGGCGAAGAGCTGTTCGGCACCCGCTCGGTGCGCCGCATCCAGCTGCGCAAGACCCGCGGCAGCGGCGCCCTGTCGGGCCTGCACGAATGCGAGATCACCGACGACGGCCTGGTGGTGTACCCGCGCCTGGAAAGCCTCTACAGCCACCCGTCGCGCCCCGACAGCGCCGACCTGACGCGCCTTCCAAGCGGCGTGCCGGCGCTGGACAAGCTGATCGGCGGCGGCCTGCCGCGCTCGTCGGTGACCCTGGCCATGGGCCCCTCGGGCATCGGCAAGACCTCCCTGGGCATTCACTTCCTGGGCGCCGGCAGTCACGTCGAGCCGGCGTTGCATTTCGGCTTCTACGAGTCGCCGCAACGCCTGGCCATCAAGGCCAAGGCCCTGGGCTACGACTTCCAGGCCATGCAGGACGCCGGCGCGCTGTTCGTGTCCTGGCAGCCCACCACCGAAGGCCTGGTCGACGGCCTGGGCGCACGCCTGCTCAAGCAGGTGGACGAGCACCGCATCAAACGCGTGCTGATCGACAGCCTGGGCGGCATGACCCGTTGCGCCACCAACCAGGCGCGCCTCACCGAGTTTTTCAGCGCCCTGATGGGCGAGCTGCGCGCCCGCGGCGTGACGGTGTTCGTGACCTGGGAGATCCGCGGCCTGTTCGGCCCCGAGATCACGTCGCCGACGCCGGACCTGTCGAGCATCGTCGACAACATCCTGCTGCTGCGGTTCGTGGAATATGAAGCTGAACTAAAACGCTTGCTGTCCATCCTTAAAGTAAGGGACAGCGTTTATGACCCGTCGCTGTTGGAGCTGGTCATCGACGAAAGCGGCATCGATCTGAAGAAGGCGTTCAAGCATGCAGAGGCAGTGTTATCCGGAAGCGCCTCGGCGGTCAGCAAGCCTTGAAGACGCCCCGGTCGAGCTGACATGAGCACTATCCTGATCGTCGACGACGAATTCATGATTGCCAACATCCTTGAACTGGCGTTCGAGGATGAGGGCTATGAGGTCGTCAAGGCAGCCAATGGCCGCAAGGGCCTGGAAGTGCTGGAGCGCGAGCGCCCGGCGCTGGTGATCACCGACTTCATGATGCCGGTGATGGACGGTCTGGAAATGGCCCGCAAGATTCGCGAGCACGCGCTGTACAAAGACATGCCCATCCTGCTGATGAGCGGTGCCCAGGGCAGCATTGGTCGTGCTACCCCGCAACTGTTCGCCGCCGTGTTCGACAAGCCGTTCAAGATCGATGACGTGGTGGCCAAGGTCCGCGAACTGATCGGCCCGCCGGGGCATTCACCGCACTGATTCCAGCAACCCCAGCAGCCGCGCGACCATGGCCTGGCGAGTGGCGTCGTCCAGGGTCAGGGGTGGCAGCAGGCGGATGGTCTGGCCGCGGGCGATGTTGATCAGCACGCCGTGCTCACGCGCGGCCAGCTCCGCCAGGTGGCGCGCCGGGAACGCCAGGTCGATACCGATCATCAAGCCGTGGCCGCGCACCGCCAGCACCTGGGGGTGGCCCTTCAACGCCATGCGCAGTTCGTCCAGCATCAGCCGGCCCTGGCGCTCGGCGTTCGCCACCAGCCCTTCTTCCTCCATGATCTCCAGCACCGTGCACGCCACCCGGCAGGCCAGCGGGTTGCCGCCGAAGGTGCTGCCGTGGCTACCGGGGCCGAACAGCTCGGCCGCGGCGCCGGCGGCCAGGCAGGCGCCGATGGGCACGCCGTTGCCCAGGGCCTTGGCCAGGGTCATCACGTCGGGCACCACGCCTTCATGCTGGCCGGCGAACCAGCGGCCGGTGCGGCCCAGGCCGGTCTGGATCTCGTCGAGCATCAGCAGCCATTGCTGTTCATCGCACAAGGTGCGTAGGGCCGCCAGGTAGCCACCGGGCGCCACCTGCACGCCGCTTTCGCCCTGCACCGGTTCCACCAGCACGGCGGCAATGCGTTGGCCGTGGCTCTGCGCCAGGGCCTGGATGGCCAGCACGTCGCCGAACGGCACCTTGATGAAACCGTCCATCAGCGGCGCGAAGCCGGCCTGGCAGCTGGGGCTGTCGCTGGCCGACAGGGTGGCGAAGGTGCGGCCATGGAAACTGTTCTCCATCACCACCACCAGCGGCTGGCGGATGCCCTTGCGCTGGGCATGCAGCCTCGCCAGCTTCAGCGCGGTTTCGTTGGCCTCGGCGCCGGAGTTGCAGAAGAACGCCCGCTGCATGCCGGCCAGCGCCGTCAGCTGCTGCGCCAGCTGCACCTGCCAGTCGATGCGGTACAGGTTGGAGGTGTGCAGCAGCAGGCCGGCCTGCTCGCGAATCGCTTCGACGATGCGCGGGTGGCTGTGGCCCACCGAGGTGACCGCCACGCCGGCCAGGGCGTCGAGGTACTCGCGGCCCTCGCTGTCCCACAACCGGCAGCCTTCACCGCGGGTGAAACTGATGGGCAGCGGCTGGTAGTTGTTCATCAGGCTGGGGTGGTTGCCGGGCAGGGCTTGGGGGGCATTCATGGGGGCCGTCTCCTTGTAGTGGGCCAGCTCAGTATGTTTATCCAGCAAGGCGGGATAAACGGCTCTACACTGAAAGGACTTTAAAGCAGGAGTGGCTAATGGACCTGTTTCAGGCCATGGGCGTATTCGTCCAGGTGGTGGAGGGCGGCAGCATGACCGCCGCCGCCGAAGCGTGCGGCATGTCCACCACCATGGTGGGCAACCATTTGCGCGCGCTGGAGCAGCGCCTGGGCGTCAGCCTGCTGCGCCGCACCACCCGGCGCCAGAGCCTCACCGAGTTTGGCAGCGCTTACTACCAGCGTTGCCTGGACATACTCGGCCAGGTCAGCGCCGCCGAGCAGTTGGCCGAGGAGGTGCAGGCCGTGCCCCACGGCACCTTGCGGGTCAGCGCGCCGCCGACCTTCGGCGCCGAATGCCTGATGCCCTGCCTGGCGGGCTACCTGGCGGCCAACCCGGCGGTGAACCTCGACGTGGTGCTGACGGACCGGCTGGTGGACCTGGTGGAGGAGGGCTTCGACGCCGCCATTCGCCTGGGCACCCTGGAGAACTCCAGCCTGGTGGCGCGGCCGCTGCACGACTACGGCCTGACGTTGTGCGCAGCCCCAACGTACCTGGCCCGGCGCGGCGTGCCGACGACGGTGCAGGCGCTGGCCGCGCACGATTGCCTGGCGTTCGCCTACCCGGCCGGCACCGAATGGCGCTGGACGCAGAAGCACTGGCGGTTGACCGGGCCGGATGGCGAGGTGACGGTGGATGTCAGCGGGCGAATCGCCGTCAACAGCGCCCCGGCGTTGAAGCGCGCGGCGTTGTCGGGGCTGGGCATCGTGATGCTGCCCGATGCGCTGGTGCGCGAGGAACTGGACGATGGCCGGCTGCTGCCGTTGCTGGCGGACTGGCACCTGCCGGTGCGGCCGATGCACCTGGTCTACCCCCAGGAGCGCTACCGGTCGCCGAAGCTGCGCAGCTTCGTCGACTATATCGTGCAGCACATGGGGCGCGGTTAACCCTACGACGCTGAAATGCGTAGCCGCTGCCGCAGGCTGCGCTGGCCATCACCTACACTGGACATCTCCAGTGTACGTCAGGGCCAGCGCAGCCTGTCGGCAGCGGCTACGCAAGCGGTGTGGGGGTCAGACCTCCAGGCGTTTCACTTCACCCAGCAGGAACAGGTACGCCAGCGCACCCGCCAACGCCACGCCACCAATGAACCACAGCGCGCCGGTGAACGAACCGCTGCTGGAGACGATGAAGCCGATCACCAGCGGGGTGCTGATGCCCGCGATGCCAGTCACCAGGTTGAACACCCCGGCGCTCAGGCCGATGAGTTTTTTCGGGGCGATGTCGGAGATCACCGTCCAGCCCAGGCCGACCATGCCCTGGCCGAAGAAAGCGATGGACAGGATGGCGATCACCGCCTGGTCGCTTTGCACGAAGTTGGCCAACACGATGCTGCTGGCCATCAGCAGGCCGGCGATGATCGGCAGTTTGCGGCCCAGGCTGGCGTTGCCGGTACGCTGGATCAGGCGGTCGGAGAACCAGCCGCCCAGCATCACCCCGCAGCCGGCGGCAATGAACGGCAGCACGGCGAAGAAGCCCATCTTCATCCAGCCCATGTGACGCTCGGTGGACAGGTAGGTGGGGAACCAGGTCAGGAAGAACACCAGGGTGGAGTTACCGGCAAACTGGCCCAGGCAGGCGCCCCAGATCTGCCGGTAACCCAGCAGCTTGCGCAGGCTGGCCCACGAGAACGGGGTTTTCTTCTGCTCTTTCGGCGCCAGGCCACCACCGGCCTCGATGTAGTCCAGTTCCGCCTGGTTGACGCTGGTGCACTCGTGCGGCTCGCGGTAGCGCACCTTCCACACCAGGGCGAACACCAGGCCGATGATGCCGGTCAGCACGAACAGCGAGCGCCAGCCGTAGTGGGCCAGCAGCATGAACAGCAGCGGGCTGAGGAACGCCAGGCCGATGTACTCGCCCACGGTGTAGATGCTGGTGGCGCGCGCCCGTTCCTGCTGCGGGAACCAGGTGGCGACCACGCGGCTGTTGGTGGGGAAGCAGGTAGCTTCACTCACGCCCAGCAGCAGGCGCAGGCCGATCAGCGAGGCGAAGCCGCTCACCAGGCCATGCAGTAGGGTAGTCAGCGACCAGGCGCTGGCGGCGACGAAATAGGTCTTGCCGCTGCCGAAGCGGTCGAGCAGGGCGCCGCCGGGCACTTGGGCCAGCACGTAGCTCCAGGCGAAGGCGGAGAACATCACGCCCATCAGCGCCGGGTCGATGCCCAGTTCGCCGGTCATGGTCGGGGCGGCAATCCCGAGGATGCTGCGGTCCAGGTAGTTGATGATGGTACCGACCGCCAGCAAGGTCAAAATTACAAAGCGGGCACGGCTGGGGCGCACGGCAGAGGCAGCAGCGGAACGAGTCGCGGCGGCGATCGTCACTGCGCCCGAGTTGTTATCAGGCATGGGGTGATTCTCGTCTTTGTAGTTGTTGCCCGGCAGGCTATTGAAGCCGCTACCCAGGGTCAAGCCAAAATGTACGAACCGGTTCGATGATCGGCCAGTCAGCCGCTCTGCGGCGGGCTGTCGCACTATCTACCTGGAAAGGTTAAGAATTTTTCATCTGCGAAGCTACCCGCCGAAGGGCTACTGGCCGCCGTCGGGGCGGTTGGTTACCCTAGGTGCCTTGTCTTCTTGCGTCAGCACTGCCATGGCCATCGCCACCCCGCCCGACCTCAGCAACACCGAAATTCCCGTGCAGCCGCTGGCGCGCACTTACCCGCGCGGGCTGTTCGTGGAGCCTCACGAACATGTGTGGGGGCAGTTGCTGTACGCGGTCAGCGGGGTGATGTGGGTGGAAACCCCAACCGAGGCGCTGGTCGTGCCGCCGCAGCGCGCGGTGTGGCTGCCGCCCGGGGTGCCCCACGGCATTCGCGTGGTCACCGACCTGCAGATGCGCAATATCTACTTGCGCCCGGCCATTGCCGCCACCCTCGACCGCCATGTGCAGGTGCTGGAGGTGGGCAGCCTGTTGCGCGAGCTGATCCTGACCCTGGTGGGCCATGAAGCGGAGCGCCAGGGCGAGTATTACCAGGCGCTGGCGCAACTGGCGGTGCTGGAGCTGCACAAGGCCCGCCGCAGCGCCATGCGCGTGCCGCTGCCCGATTCCTCCGACCGGCGGCTGATGAACCTGTGCCAGGCGGTGATGGCCCAGCCGTCGCTGGAGGTTTCCTTCGAGCAGCACGCCGCCAGCGCCGGCGCCAGCGTGCGCACCCTGGCGCGGCTGTTCCAGGCCAGCCTGGGCATGGGCTTCGCCGAATGGCGCCGGCAGGTGCAGTTGGCCACGGCGGCAGCCGAGCTGATCCAGGGCGTGCCAGTGAGCACCATCGCCCGCACCATGGGCTATTCGCCCAGCAGCTTCAGCGACATGTTCAAACGCGCGTTAGGCGTGGCGCCTTCCCAGTTCACTTCCGGCGCCCCGTAACAGGGACTGACTTGTGGGAGCTGGCTTGCCAGCGAGCTTTTATGGCCCCAACAGCTCACTGGCAAGCCAGCTCCCACAGGTTGTAGCAGTTACCGCGGGCTGCTACGCGGGATTCGGGAGACGTTATGGCCGACAGGATGAAGCGCTTGACCGACACCCTGGCCCCGTCGGCCATAGACTGCCGGGCATCAACCCCAGGGAGTTCCACATGAAAGCGCTGCAATTCAACCGCACCGGTGATCTGGCCAACCTGAACCTCGTCGAACTGCCCACCCCGGTGCCCGTCCAGGGCCAGGTGCTGGTGCAGGTCAAGGCCGCCGGCCTGAACCCCAGCGACGTCAAGAACGTGCTCGGGCGTTTCCCCTACACCACGCTGCCCCGGGTGCCGGGCCGCGATTTCGCCGGCGTGGTCATCGAAGGCCCGCAGCACCTGCTGGGGCAGGACGTGTGGGGCACCGGCAGCGACCTGGGCTTCAAGCACGACGGCAGCCACGCCCAGTACCTCACCGTGCCCGCCGACGGCGTGGCGCTGAAACCCAAGGCCTTGAGCTTCAGCCAGGCCGCCAGCCTGGGCGTGCCCTACACCACGGCGTGGGATGCGGTGGAACGCAGCCAGGTGACCCAGGGCACGCGCTTCCTGGTGCTGGGCGCCAACGGCGCGGTCGGCACGGCGGCCATGGCCCTGGCCCGGGTGCGCGGCGCCCAGGTGCTGGCCGCCGTGCGTCGCCCGGAGCAGGCCAAGGCGCTGCAGGCCCAGGGCTATGAAGTGATTCTGCTGGACCAGGCCGAGACCCTGGCGGCCCAGGTGGAGGCGGTGTTCCCCGGAGGCGCCGAGGTGATCTTCGACACCACCGGCTTCTGGCTGCCGGCCGCGGTCGGCGCCCTGGCCACCTTCGGCCGTATCGCCATCATTGCCGCGCCGGTCAACGGCCTGGTGGAGTTCTCGGCGCTGGGCCTGTACCGCAAGGGCGGCGTGCTGGTGGGCGTCAACAGCCTGCTGTACAACTGCGCCGCCTGTGCGCGCATGCTCGAACAGTTCGGCCAGCACTTCGACAACGGCACCCTGCCGTTGCCCGTGGACCTACTGGAGGTGCCGCTGGCCGACGGCCTGGCCGCCTACGCCGACGTCAACGGCGGCAGCAGCCAGAAGGTCATTTTGCTGCCTTGAGCCGGCTGTTCCACAGGAAGGCCACCAGGCCCACCAGTGGAATCGCACACCCCACCTTGACGATCAATCCCCAGCCGCCGGCCTCGTACAGGCTGCTGGCGATCGCCGAGCCCACCGCGCCGCCGACGAAGATGCTAGTCACGTACAGTGCATTCAGGCGGGCGCGGCTGCTGGCGTCCAGGCTGTAGATGATGCGTTGGCCCAGCACCATGTTCATCTGCACGGCGAAGTCCAGCAGCACCCCGGTCAGGGCCAGGGCCACCACGGCATGGCCGGGCAGCAGCAGGGCGGTGGTGAAGCTCAGCGGTGCCAGCACCATGGCCACTAGCGAGGCGCGGCGGGTGTGGCCGGCGTCGGCCAGGCGCCCGGCGATGGGCGCGGCAATGGCGCCGATAGCCCCCACCAGGGCGAAAATGGCGATCTGGCTCTGGCTCAGGCCGTGCACCCGCGAAAGCTCCAGGGGCACTGCAGTCCAGAACAGGCTGAAGGTGGCGAACATCATGCCCTGGTACAGCGAGCGCTGGCGCAGCAGCCGATGGCGGCGCACCAGGGTGCCCAGCGAGGCCAGCAACTGGCCGTAGCTGGCGCTGTGGTCGGGTTGGCGGTGGGGGATGGTGCGCGCCATCACCAGGGTAATTGCCACCATTACCACGGCGGCGACGTAGAACACCGCGCGCCAGCCGAAGTGGTCGGCGATCACGCTGGACAGCGGCCGCGCCAGCAGGATACCCACCAGCAGGCCACCCATGATGCTGCCCACCACGCGGCCGCGCGAGCTTTCGTCGGCCATGTGCGCGGCCAGCGGAATCAGCATCTGCACCGACACCGAACTGAAGCCGATCAGCAGCGACACCACCAGGAATACACTGGGCTGCTGGCTCAGCGCCGCGCCGATCAGGCTGAGCGTGGCGAGCAGGGTGGTGGCGAGCATCAGCTTGCGGTTTTCCAGCAGGTCGGCCAGCGGCACCAGGAAGAAGATGCCGGCCGCGTAGCCGATCTGCGTCAGCGACACGATCAGGCTGGCGCCGTGGGCCGACAGGCCGATGTCCGGGGCGATCAGCTCGATGATCGGCTGCGCGTAGTAGATGTTGGCGACGATGGCGCCGCAGCAGAAGGCGAACAGCGCCACCATGGCGCGGGTCATGGTGGGGTGCTTCATGTGCACGGGCTCGGTGAGGCTGGTCATGGGGCGGGGCTCTGTCAGATGGCGTAGACGCTGCTGTTCGTGGGAGCTGGCTTGCCAGCGAGTTGTTGGGGCCATAAAAGCTCGCTGGCAAGCCAGCTCCCACAAAACGAATTTGCGTGCCAAGGCTAAGCCTATGGGAAGCCGCAGGCCAGAGCGTTTGCGTTAATAGTCACCATGCGCCAGGGCGATAAACAAAAACGACCCCTCTATAACCATTACACAGACGACGCTGGCCAGGGCCTGGGTTAGCCTGCCTCATCACAAGAATTTCATTTCCAGCGAGCAGAGGTTTGCATGGCGCGCATCATTGGCGGTCTCGCCGTTTCCCACACGCCTACCATCGGTTTTGCCGTAGACAACAACAAGCAGGAAGAAGCGGCGTGGGCGCCGATTTTCAAGGATTTCGAGCCGATCAAGGCCTGGCTCGAAGAGAAACAGCCCGATGTGTTGTTCTACATCTTCAACGACCATGTGACCTCGTTCTTCTTCGACCACTACTCGGCCTTCTGCCTGGGCGTGGACGAGCGCTACGAAGTGGCCGACGAAGGCGGTGGCAAGCGCGCCATCCCGGCCATCGGCGGCCATGCCGAGCTGTCGCGGCACATCGGCCGCAGCCTGATGGCTGATGAATTCGACATGTCGTTCTTCCGCGACAAACCCGTGGACCACGGCCTGTTCTCGCCCATGTCGGCGCTGCTGCCGTTCGACACCGAGTGGCCGGTGAAAGTAGTGCCGCTGCACGTGGGCGTGCTGCAGTTCCCCATCCCCAGCGCCAAGCGCTGCTACAAGCTGGGCCAGGCCCTGCGCCGCGCCATCGAAAGCTTCCCCGAGGACATCAAGGTCGCCGTAGTGGCCACCGGCGGCGTGTCGCACCAGGTGCACGGCGAGCGCTGCGGCTTCAACAACCCGGAATGGGACGCGCAATTCCTCGACCTGCTGGTGAACGACCCGCAGCGCCTCACCGACATCACCCTGGCCGAATACGCCGAGCTGGGCGGCATGGAAGGCTCGGAGGTGATCACCTGGCTGATCATGCGCGGCGCGCTGTCGTCCAACGTCATCAAGCGCCACGAGGGCTACTACCTGCCATCGATGACCGGCATCGCCACCCTGGTCCTGGAAAACCAGGCCCGCGAGGTGCCGGTGGACGTGCTGGCGCGCCACCGCGAGCACATCGATTATCAGCTCAAGGGCGTGGAAAACCTGCCTGGCACCTACCCCTTCACCCTCGAGCGTAGCCACAAGGGCTACCGCTTAAACCGCTTCCTGCACGGCTTGATCGTGCCGGCGTTCCGCGAGCGTTTCCTCGCCGACCCCGAGGCGCTGTTCGAGGAGGCCCGGTTGAGCGAGGAAGAGCGCGAGCTGGTGCGCCGCCGTGACTGGCTGGGGCTGCTGCAGTACGGCGTGATCTTCTTCCTGCTGGAGAAGCTGGGCGCGGTGGTGGGGGTGTCCAACCTGCACATCTACGCAGCCTTCCGTGGCCTGTCCCTGGAAGACTTCCAGAAGACCCGCAACCAGCAGGTCCTTTACTCGGTGGCCGGCAAGCGCTGAGCCACCTCGGCGCGAATCTGCTCCATCAACGCCTGGGCCGCCGGCGCGTGCAGGCCGGCGCTGCGGTAGGTGAGGCCGATGGGGCGGGCGGTGAGCGGCAGCGCCAGGTCCAGAGGCTGCAGCTCGCCGCTGTCGATCTCGTGGCCCAACTGGTGGGCTGACACCGCGGCGATCATGTCCGAGCCCAGCAGCAGGCCGCGGATGATTGCCAGGTCAGCGCTTTCCACCACCGGCAACGGCGCGGCAAAGCCCCAGGCGGCGAACTGGTTGTTCAGCAGGCCGCGGGCCGGGCTGCCGGCGCGCGGCAGCACCCAGCGCATGCTCTGCAGGTGGGCCGGGCCGATGGCCTGGCCTTGCAGCGGGTGATCGCGGCGGGCCAGCAGCACCATGGCCTCGGTCAGCAGCGCCTCGCCGTGCAGGTCGCTGGCGAAGTCCGCCGGGCGCAGGGCGCCGAAGACAAAATCCACATCCCCCGCCCGCAACTCCGACGCCAGCAGCTCGAACGGGCTTTCATTGGTGGCCACCCGCACGCCCGGGTGCTGGGCGGTCAGCGCGACGATGGCGGCTGGCAGCAGGCGGTTGCGGCCCAAGGGCAGGGCACCGACGTTGACCGTGCCCTGCAGCGAACCGCGCAGGGCGGCCAGGTCGGCGTCGATGTGGCGCAGCTCGTTCAGGGCGCGGCGCAGCGGCGCGAGGATCTCGCTGGCGGCGCGGGTGGGTTGCAGGCCGCGGGACGAGCGTTCGAACAGCAGGCAGCCGCTGCCGCCCTCCAGCACCTTCAGCGCCGCGCTCACCGCCGGCTGCGTCAGGCCGTAGAGGCTGGCCACGGTCTGCATGTGGCGGGTCTGGCACAGGGCGATGAACAGCTCCAGGCGCCGGGCGTTGAGCAGGTACAGCGGCTCGGCGGCATGGCCGGCGACGTTGCCCAGCAGCGCCGGCACGCTCTCCAGCTCCGCCAGGGTGCGCCGCGCCCGGGCCAGCACGCGCTTGCCCTGGTCGGTCAGCAGCATGCCGCTGGCGTGGCGCTCGAACAGCGGCACGTCCAGGCGCACCTCTAGGTCGCGAATGGCCCGGGTGACCACCGATTGGGCGCGAAACATCAGGGTCGAGGCGCGGGAGATACTGCCGTGTTCGGCCACGCGCACAAAGGCGCGGACCTGCAGCAGGTTGGGCAGTTCGTCGACCATGGCGCAGGTCCCGATAAATAAAAAGTATACCTAGCGTAACCGAAGGCAATATTCCCCGCCAAGGCCGGGTGACAGGATGAAGCCATTCCCAACACAGGAGCCCACCATGTCTGCCAACACCAACAAGACCGCCCTGGTGGTCAGCGCCCACTCCGCCGACTTCGTCTGGCGCGCCGGCGGTGCCATCGCCCTGCACGCCAAGCAAGGCTACGACGTGCACATCGTCTGCCTGTCGTTCGGCGAGCGTGGCGAGTCGGCGAAAATGTGGCGCAAGGGCCCGGGCATGACCGAGGAAATCGTCAAGGCCGGCCGTCGCCAGGAAGCCGAGGCCGCCGCCGAGGTGCTGGGCGCCACCGTCGAGTTCTTCGACATCGGCGACTACCCGATGCGCGCCGACACCGACACCCTGTTCCGCCTGGCGGACGTGTTCCGCCGCGTGCAGCCGGAGTTCGTGCTCAGCCACTCGCTCAAGGACCCCTACAACTACGACCACCCGCTGGCCACCCACCTGGCCCAGGAAGCGCGCATCATCGCCCAGGCCGAAGGCTACAAGCCGGGCGAGAAGATCGTCGGCGCACCGCCCGTGTACAGCTTCGAGCCGCACCAGCCCGAGCAGTGCGAGTGGAAGCCCGACGTGCTGCTGGACATCACCGAGGTGTGGGACCAGAAGTACGCCGCCATCCAGTGCATGGCCGGCCAGGAACACCTGTGGGAGTACTACACCCGCGTTGCCCTGCAACGTGGCGTGCAGGCCAAGCGCAACATCGGCATCACCGCGAAGAAAGACATCATCTACGGCGAGGGCTACCAGAGCATCTTCCCTCGCGTGACGGAGAACCTGGGATGAGCCTCGTAGGAAAGACCGGCGTCGTAGTCCGCAATATCCAGCGCGCCGACAGCGCCCTGATCGACGAGCTGCGCCAGTACGGCGTGGCCACCGTGCACGAAGCCCAGGGCCGCAAGGGCCTGCTCGCGCCGTTCATGCGCCCCATCCAGCAAGGCGTGGCCATCAGCGGCTCGGCGGTCACCGTGCTGGTGGCCCCTGGCGACAACTGGATGTTCCACGTCGCCGTGGAGCAGTGCCAGGCCGGTGACGTCCTGGTGGTGGCGCCCAGCTCGCCCTGCACCGACGGTTACTTTGGCGACCTGCTGGCCACTTCCTTGCAAGCCCGCGGTGTGCGCGGCCTGATTCTGGAAGCCGGCGTGCGCGACACCCACACCCTGCGCGACATGGGCTTCCACGTGTGGTCCAAGGCCGTGCATGCCCAGGGCACCATCAAGGAAACCCTGGGTTCGGTGAACATCCCGGTGATCTGCGCCGGCCAGCTGGTAGAGCCAGGCGACGTGGTGCTGGCCGACGACGACGGCGTGGTGGTGGTGCGTCGTGACGAGCTGCACACCGTGGTGGAAGCCGCCCGCAAGCGCGCTGACCTGGAAGAAAGCAAGCGCCTGCGCCTGGCCAGCGGCGAGCTGGGCCTGGACATCTACAACATGCGCCCACGCCTGGCCGAGAAGGGCCTGCGCTACGTGGACGACGCCAGCGAACTGGAGGACTGACACCGTGGCCCAGCGTCGAATTCCTTGCCTGATGATCCGTGGCGGCACCTCCAAGGGGGCCTACTTCCTGGCCAGCGACCTGCCTGACGACAGCGCCGCCCGCGACCGCCTGCTGCTGGCCGCCATGGGTTCGCCCGATGCCCGGCAGATCGATGGCATTGGCGGCGGCGACTCGCTGACCAGCAAGGTAGCGATCATCAAGCCTTCGACGCGGCCCGGCGTTGACGTCGACTACCTGTTTGCCCAGGTGGTGGTGGATGAACCGCGGGTGGACTACGGCCAGAACTGCGGCAACATCCTCGCCGGCGTCGGCCCCTTTGCCCTGGAGCGCGGTCTGGTCAAGGCCACTGGCGACGTCACCGCCGTGCGCATCTTCATGGAGAACACCGGCCAGACCGCCACCGCCCAGGTGCAGACCCCGGGCGGCGAAGTGGCCTACGCCGGTGACACCCGTATCGACGGCGTGCCGGGCACCTCCGCGGCCATTGTCATCGACTTCGACGACATTGCCGGCTCCAGCTGTGGCGAGCTGTTTCCCACCGGCAACGTCGTCGATACCTTCGACGGCGTGGCGGTGACCTGCATCGACAACGGCATGCCGGTGGTGCTGATCCGCGCCGCCGACCTGGGCCGCACGGGCTACGAAAGCCGCGCCGAGCTGGACGCCGACACGCCATTGAAGGCGCGCATCGAGGCCATCCGCCTGCAGGCGGGCCCAGCCATGAACCTGGGCGACGTCAGCGCGCGCACCGTGCCGAAAATGTGCCTGGTGGCGGCGCCGCAACAGGGCGGGGCCATCAGCAGCCGCAGCTTCATCCCCCACAAGTGCCATGCATCCATCGGCGTGTTTGGCGCAGTCAGCGTCGCCACGGCGTGCCTGTACCCCGGCTCAGTGGCCGATGGCCTTGGCGTGGTGCCCGAAGGCGCCCACAAGCGCCTGGCGGTGGAACATCCCACCGGCGAGTTCACCGTGGCGGTGCACACCGATAACGGCCAGGTGATCAGCTGTGGCCTGGTTCGCACGGCGCGGTTGCTGTTCGATGGCCAGGTGTGTATCGGCTGACCCCGTAGCCGCTGCCTGACGGCAGCGGCTACGGATTTGCATGATAGGCCTGCGAACTGGCGCAACCCGTTGCAGTCGGATTTACTGGTACCCTCATAGGGTCAACGTTTTTCCGACTCCAACAGGTGCCAATGGACCGCTACGCCCCCCACCAATGGCTGCCCCACGAAAAGCCGACGCTGCCCGGTTCACCGTCGACGCCGCTGCATTCCACGCCCAAGCGCCTGGCCTTCGGCGCGGTCGGGCTGCTGGTGGCCATCACCGGCGGCCTGGGCAACGCGCTGGTCACCGCCAACCTGCAATTTTTGCAGGGCGCCCTGGGCGCCACCCAGGCGGAAATGGCCTGGCTGCCGGCCGCCTACGTCATGACCAACATCTCCATGAACCTGGTGCTGGTGAAGTTCCGCCAGCAGTTTGGCCTGCGCGCGTTCACCGAAGGCTTCCTGGTGCTGTACGCCCTGGTGACCTTCGCCCACCTGTTCGTCAACGACCTCGACTCGGCCATTGCCGTGCGCGCGGCCCACGGCATGGTGGGGGCGGCGCTCAGCTCCCTGGGCCTGTATTACATGACCCAGGCCTTCCCGGCGAAATGGCGGCTCAAGGCCCTGGTGCTGGGGCTGGGCTCATCGCAGCTGGCCTTGCCCCTGGCCCGGGTGTTCTCCGAAGACCTGCTGCAGATCGCCGAATGGCGCGGGCTCTACCTGTTCGAACTGGGCCTGGCGCTGACCGCCCTGGGCTGCGTGTTCATGCTCAAGCTGCCGCCCGGCGACCGCTTCAAGACCTTCGAACCGCTGGACTTCCTCACCTTCGGCATCCTCGCCACCGGCTTTGCCCTGCTGTGCGCGGTGCTGTCCCTGGGGCGCATCGACTGGTGGCTGGCGGCGCCGTGGATCGGCTGGGCCTCGGCGGCGGCCATCGTGCTGATCTTCACCGGCCTTGCCATCGAGCATAACCGCAGCAACCCCATGCTCATGACCCGCTGGCTGGGCAGCGGCGTGGCCATCCGCCTGGCGCTGGGGGTGATCCTGATCCGCATGGTGGCTTCGGAACAATCCACCGGCGCGGTGGGCTTCCTGCAGGCGCTGAACATGAGCCAGGAGCAGATGCGCAGCCTGTATTTCGTGATGCTGGTGGGCGCGGTGGCGGGGCTGGCGGTCAGCGCCTGGACCATCCGCCCCGAGCACCTGTTCATGCCGCTGATCGTGTCCCTGGCGCTGATGGCCACCGGGTCCTACATGGATTCGTTCTCCAACAACCTCACGCGGCCCTGGAACATGTACTTCAGCCAGTTCCTGCTGGCCTTCGGCGGCACCTTCTTCGTCGGCCCGACCATGGCGCTGGGCACCCGCAACGTCATCACCAACCCGCGCAACCTGATCAGTTTCTCGGTGCTGTTCGGTATCTGCAATAACCTGGGCAGCCTGATCGGCGCGGCGCTGCTGGGTACCTACCAGATCGTGCGGGAGAAATTCCATTCCAGCGTCATCGTCGAGCAGCTCACCTTGATGGACCCGTTGGTGGTGGCCCGCGTGCAGAGCAGCGCGGCCAGCTATGCTTCCACCGTGGCCGACCCCTCGGCGCGCACCAACCTGGGCTACCGCGCGCTGTCCACCGTGGCCACCCGCGAGGCCAACATCCTCGCCTACAACGACGTGTTCATGTTCATCGCCGGCGTCGCGGTGCTGACCATGCTCTGGATCTTCATCCGCAGCCTGTGGCTGCTGACTACCACCACCCAGGCGGCCCCACCGGCGCCGCCTTCCGTACCTGCCAGCGGCGCGCCCCCTTCATGACCGAACCGACCACCACGACCACCAACGCCATCGCCTCCACCCCCGAGGGCGTGGCCCCGCCTGCCACGGCGCCACGCTCGCTGCGGGTGCGGGTGATTTCCTCGCTGATGTTCGCCAGCGTCGCCATCGTCGGCGTGCTGATCGTGCTGTACGCCTGGGAACTGCCGCCGTTCAGCAGCAAGATCGAGAGCACCGAGGATGCCCTGGTGCGCGGCCAGACCACCATCATCGGCCCGCAGCTGAGCGGCTACGTGTTCGAGGTGCCGGTGCAGGACTTCCAGTTCGTCAAGACCGGCGACCTGCTGGTGCGCCTCGACGACCGCATCTACAAGCAGAAGGTCGACCAGTCCCTGGCGCAGCTGGACCAGGCCAAGGCCTCCCTGGCCAACAACCTGCAGCAGCGGCGCAGCGCCGAAGCCACCATCGACCAGCGCCAGGCCGCCATCGGCGACAGCGACGCCCAGGCGCGCAAGAGCGCCGCCGACCTGCGCCGCAACGAAGACCTGATCAGCGACGGCTCGGTGTCGCGCAGCCAGCTCGACGTGACCCGCGCCGCCAACGCCGCGGCCATCGCCTCCCTGGCCCAGGCCAAGGCCGCGCTGGAAATCTCGAAACAGGACCTGCAGACCGTCATCGTCAACCGCGCCTCCCTCGAAGCCGCCGTCAGCAGCGCCGAAGCTGCCGTGGAACTGGCGCGTATCGACTACGCCAACACCCGCATCACCGCCCCGCGCGACGGCCAGCTGGGGCAGATCAGCGTGCGCCTGGGCGCCTACGTCAACTCCGGCGCCCAGCTCATGGCCCTGGTGCCGGACAACCTCTGGGTCATCGCCAACATGAAGGAAACCCAAATGGCCAACGTGCGCGTCGGCCAGCCCGCCACCTTCACCGTCGACGCCCTCAACCACCTGCGCCTGCGCGGCCACGTGCAACGCATCTCGCCAGCCACCGGCTCGGAATTCAGCCTGCTGCAGGCCGACAACGCCACCGGCAACTTCGTCAAGATCGCCCAGCGCATCCCGGTGCGCATCACCGTCGACAAGGACCAGCCGGAGGCGCAACGCCTGCGGCCGGGGATGTCGGTAGTGGTGAGTATTGATACCGGGTATGTGGTGGAGGGGGAGCGTGGGGTGCCGGAGGAGGGGGTTGAGGATTAAGGGCTGTCACTCTCGGCTTAAGTGTAGAAGGGGGGCTAGTGGTCGTCAGAGATCTTTCCGAATGATGGTCTTGCCAATATTTTTCAATGCGCAGCGGTACTGCTTTCGCCAGTTCGTCTGCCAGTCTGACGACGTCATGCTCGGAAGGCCGAAGGCCTCGGCGATATCGCTGTATGACATTTCCTCCGGTTGTTGCTGGCATAGCATCGGGAACGAGCAGTAGCCCCGGAATAACCTGGAAAACAGCTTGTCGATGGCGATACCTTCGTATGACTGGGCCGCCAGCTTTTCGCACCCCGCTTTATTCAAGATATAGGCGTGTGTTCCGCGGACTCGACAGCGGGCGATGCCCAGGTTCCACGTCAACCACAGTGTGCCCAGCGTGGTTCCTAGATAAAAAAGCTCAGGGTCGTTGAGTGTCAGAAAACGGTTTATACGGCTTATCTGCTTGCGGCTTACTTGTTCCAGAGTGGCGTCGTCTTCCAACAGCAACACACGATCATAGCCTCTGGCCAAGGCTATCCTGGCGCAAGCCTGGTGTGATTCGAAACAACCTCGTTCAGGGTCGGCGTCGCGCTGGGCCAGGTAGAATTCAATGGCCAGGTCGGTCCCCTCGAATTCGCTCGCCAGCAGCGTTCTTCGATCGTCCCTGTTCTCCAGGCTTATGCAAAGTACGCCATCGACGCTCAAGGATTGTAATGCTGTTTTATCGTTGTTCACTGTTGCGGACCGGACGATGACAAAAACCGAATGTTAAAAGGCTGGCCTGTTCCTTGATGCCAGCCACGTCCGATCGGGGTGTAAGGTATTTCTTGAAAATGGGTTGAAAGTGTTCTCTTTTTTTAACGTACTTGAAGGGTGATGGTTTTCAGTGTGTTGGCGAGGGGCAGGTTGGACTGTGTATCAACGGCAACCAACCTGCCCACGTTGTGGGCGGCAGGGCCGATGAAGAGGAAGAAGCGTTCGATCTCGGTGACCGGGCCTTGGCCCAGGTTGAGATTGTTCACGCTGACGTTACCTTGAGCCATGGTGTGGCCTCGCAAGTCGGTTATGGGGGAGATGAGTCAAAGGGAGCGACCGCGGTCGAGGACGGCGGCCTGTTCGGCTGTCCACAAGTCGTACGGTAAGAAGCCCCAGCGTTTGCCGAACGCTTCGAATTCGCCTTCGGGTTCCTCGCTGAGCCAGACGGCTTCGTTGAAAACCAGCAGCAGCTGCAGGTGGTGGCGCTGGTCCACCTGGGGGGAAACGGTGCAGCCGGGGATGTCCAGCTTGCGCAGTTCGGTGTCGTTGTCGTGGCGTTGCAACCAGGCGGCGACCAGGGCCATCAGGCGCAGGGGAGCGATGTCCGTGCGGTAACACTCAAGCACGGCGCGGTAGTTCAACTGGCCCATGCACATGCCTTGGCTGGAGGGCTTCCAGTTCATTTGCAGGTTGATGTGTTCCGCCCGGCTGGAGAGTTGATCAGGGGCCAGTAGCCCGCTTTCGAGCAGGTAGTTGGACAGCGCACGTAACTTTTCCATGGTGCAGCTCCGGATGGGTTCGGGTGCTGACCACGTTAGAAAAGAGCGCCGCTGGGTGACAAACACTTGGGTTTCGATGGCTTCCGATAACGCGAAAATCGAATGCCATCGGAAAAACGCCGGTGTACAAATACGCGTTCAGATGGCCGGGTCAGACCAGCCCATTCCAATGAATGGGGCGGTTGCTTTCAGTCACAGTTTGGTGAGGGGCGAGCGCGGCAAATAGCGGAAATCTGGTGAATACTGGGGGCGTGTTTTCATCGGCAATGACCAGGAGTTAAGGCAATGCAGATCCGCTGCCGCGAGTGCGAAGGACGCGCCATCATCACTACCACCAACCGTTTGAGCAATGAGTTCACACGCCTGTATTGCGCCTGCCGCACGGCCGAGTGTGGCCATAACTTCGTGATGCAGTTGAGCTACTCCCACCCGCTGCGATTGCCGTCGAGCAAGTTGGACCAGCAACTGGTGAATCAGCTTCGCGAGCTGCCGCCGGAGCGGCTGGAAGCCTTGCTGGATGCCCTACGGCAGGCGCGGTAGGGCCGTGGACGCGGCCTTCGGCAGCTGCTACGGGGAACGCGTTTCCCGCGTTATCCGGCCATGTAGCAGCGGCCAAAGGCCGCGTCCGGAACGCTGCGCTATCAACGCACCATGCACGGCTTCTTGTTATCGAACTTCCAGCCCGGAATCAGGAACTGCATGGCCACGCTGTCGTCCCGTGCGCCCAGGCCCATGCCTTTGTAGAGTTCGTGGGCCTTGGCCACGGCGTCCATGTCGATGTCCACGCCCAGGCCCGGCTTGGCCGGGACCTTGACGAAGCCGCCTTCGATCTGCAGCGGCGCCTTGGTCAGGCGCTGGCCGTCCTGCCAGATCCAGTGGGTGTCGATGGCGGTGATGTCGCCGGGGGCGGCGGCGGCCACCTGGGTGAACATGGCCAGGGAAATGTCGAAGTGGTTGTTGGAGTGCGAGCCCCAGGTCAGGCCCCATTCGTGGCACATCTGCGCCACGCGCACCGAGCCCTGCATGGTCCAGAAGTGCGGGTCGGCGAGGGGGATGTCCACCGATTGCAGCTGGATGGCGTGGCCCATTTCGCGCCAGTCGGTGGCGATCATGTTGGTGGCGGTGGGCAGGCCGGTGGCGCGGCGGAACTCGGCCATCACTTCGCGGCCCGAGTAGCCGTTTTCAGCGCCGCAGGGGTCTTCGGCGTAGGCCAGCACCTTGTGCTGGTCGCGGCACAGGGCGATGGCTTCCTTCAGCGACCAGGCGCCGTTGGGGTCCAGGGTGATGCGCGCGTCGGGGAAGCGTTCGGCCAGGGCGGTGACGGCTTCGATTTCCTCTTCGCCGCGCAGCACGCCGCCCTTGAGCTTGAAGTCGTTGAAACCGTACTTGGCCTTGGCGGCTTCGGCCAGGCGCACCACGGCTTCGGGGGTCATGGCTTTTTCGTGACGCAGGCGGCTCCACTCGTCGCTGGCGTCGGGCTCGCTGCGGTAGGCCAGGCTGGTGGCGTTGCGGTCGCCGACGTAGAACAGGTAGCCGAGCATTTTCACCGCGTCGCGCTGCTGGCCTTCACCCAACAGGGCGGCCACCGGCACTTCCAGGAATTGGCCCAGCAGGTCGAGCAGGGCGGCCTCCATGGCGGTGACGGCGTGGATGGTGATGCGCAGGTCGAAGGTCTGCAGGCCACGGCCGGCGGCGTCGCGGGCGGCGAAGGTGGTGCGCATCTGGTTGAGCACGCGCTGGTACTGGCCGATGGGCTGGCCCACCACCAGGCTGCGGGCGTCTTCCAGGGTTTCGCGGATGCGTTCGCCGCCCGGTACTTCGCCCACGCCAACGTTGCCGCTGCTGTCGGTGAGAATCACGATGTTGCGGGTGAAGTACGGGCCGTGGGCGCCGCTGAGGTTCATCAGCATGCTGTCGTGGCCGGCCACGGGGATCACTTGCAGTTGAGTGACGACGGGGGTTCGTTGAGTGCTCATGTCGGGTTCCTGTGTGCTCGGGAAATCAGTGGGCCTTGCCCAGCGCGGTGCCGTGCAGCGGCGCGCTTGGGGTGGCGGTCGGGGCTTTGGGCTGGGTGCGGGCGAAGAACACCAGCACCGCGGCCAGGATCGAGGTGGCGGTCAGGCCGTACAGGCCGCCCTGGATCGAGCCGGTGCTCTGCTCCAGCAGGCCGAAGGTGGCCGGGGCGACGAAACCGCCCAGGTTGCCCAGGGAGTTGATCAGCGCGATGACGGCGGCGGCGATGCGCACGTCCAGGTACGCCTGGGGGATGGGCCAGAACAGCGACGAGGCGGATTTGAAGCCGATGGCCGCGAAGCACACGGCGACGAAGGCAAACACCGGCCCGCCGGTGGTGGACAGGAACATGCCGGCGGCGGCGATCAGCAGCGCGGTGGCCACCCAGGCCTGCTGGAAGCGGAACTTGCCCGACAGCGCGGCGAAGCCGTACATGGCAATGATCGAGATCAGCCAGGGGATGGAGTTGAAGAAGCCCACCTGCAGGTCGCTGAGGTCACCCATTTTCTTGATGATGCTGGGCAGCCAGAAGGTGGCGGCGTAGATGGTCAGCTGGATGCAGAAGTACAGCACGCAGAAGATCAGGATCTGGCCGTCCTTGAGCAGCTTGCCGAGGGTGGGCTTGACCGCTTGCAGCGCCTCGCGGTCCTTCTGTTCCTGGTCGATGGCGGCCACCAGGCTGTCCTGCTCCTCGCGGCTCAGCCACTTGGCGTCGTGGGGCTTGGAGTCCAGCCAGAACCACACGAAAAAGCCCAGCAGCACCGAGACCATGCCTTCGATGGCGAACATCCACTGCCAGCCGTGCAGGCCCAGGCCGTCCAGTTGCAGCAGTGCGCCGGACAGCGGGCCGGAGATCAGCGAGGCCGCGGCCGAACCACTGAGGAAGATGGCGATGGCCTTGCCGCGTTCGGCGCCGGGCAGCCAGCGGGTGAAGTAGTACAGCACGCCGGGGAAGAAACCGGCTTCGGCCACGCCCAGCAACACCCGCAGGATGTAGAACTGGGTCTCGTTCTGCACGAACGCCATCATCGTGGCGACGATGCCCCAGGTGAACATGATGCGCGTCAGCCACACGCGGGCGCCGACTTTCTGCAGCAGGATGTTGGACGGTACTTCGAACAGCGCGTAGCCGATGAAGAACAGCCCGGCGCCCAGGCCATAGGCCGCGGCACCGATGCCCAGGTCGTGCTCCATGTGTGTGCGCACGAAGCCGATGTTGACCCGGTCGATGTAGTTGACGATGAACATCAGGACGAAGAGTGGGAGCACATGGCTCTTCACTTTGGCGACGGCGCGCGCCAGGAGCGGATCGCCGTCGACGACGGCAGAGGACTGCGTTGAATTGCTCACAATTCAAAATCTCCCACTGATTATTTTTATGCGGGTAGGTGACAGGGTGGCCCCTGTTGACAGTCATCGTACAAGTGCTGACGAATTGAAGCAATTGGTTTCGTGGATTGAGTTGATCTAACCAGCGCGGTCGCGGCAACGAAACCGATCTAAAACCCGCTACGCCGTAGCCGTTGCCGTCAGGCTGCGCTGGCCATTCCAGCCACTGGATATTTGCAGCGACCGACAGGGCCAGCGCAGCCTGACGGCAGCGGCTACAGCGCGTGCTTGTATGATGAGTTGATGACAGGCGGTGTGGCGCTTTGCCACACAGTGATGGCCATTTGAAATTGATCTGGATCAATTTCACCAACAAGCCCCGCTACAAGAATGGCGCACCTCCACCGAGTAGCCGCCATGACCGCTCATTTCGCCTTTCTGAACAAGCCGCTGGCCCGGGAAATAACCCTGGTGCTGGTGCTCAAGCTGGTGCTGCTGGTGGGGATCCGCCTGGTGTGGTTTGGCCCGGCGGCTGACGTCAAGGACGACGGCACGAACCTTGGCCGACACCTGTTCGGCACCCCCTCCGCCCCCCTTGAGAAGAGTCCGAAATGATTTCCGAATCAGTCGTCGACCTATCCCGGCTGCAGTTCGCGATGACCGCGCTGTATCACTTCCTGTTCGTGCCCCTGACCATCGGCATGACCTTCCTGCTGGCCATCATGGAGTCCGTCTACGTGATGACGGGCAAGCAGGTGTACAAGGACATGACCCGTTTCTGGGGCAAGCTGTTCGGCATCAACTTCGCCCTGGGTGTCACCACCGGGCTGACCATGGAGTTCCAGTTCGGCACCAACTGGGCCTATTACAGCCACTACGTGGGCGACATCTTCGGCGCGCCGCTGGCCATCGAAGGCATGATGGCGTTCTTCCTGGAGTCGACTTTCATCGGCCTGTTCTTCTTCGGCTGGGACCGCCTGAGCCGGGTGCAGCACCTGGGCGTGACCTGGCTGGTGGCGATCGGCTCGAACCTGTCGGCGCTGTGGATTCTGATCGCCAACGGCTGGATGCAGAACCCGGTGGGTGCCGAGTTCAACTTCGTCACCATGCGCATGGAGCTGGCCAGCTTCAGCCAGCTGCTGCTCAACCCGGTGGCGCAGGTGAAGTTCGTGCACACCGTGGCTTCGGGCTACGTCACCGGCTCGATCTTCGTGCTGGCGATTTCCAGCTGGTACCTGCTCAAGGGCCGCGACATCGGCTTCGCCCGGCGCTCGTTCGCCATTGCCGCGGCGTTCGGCATGGCCTCGATCCTGTCGGTGATCGTGCTGGGTGACGAGTCCGGCTACGAAATCGGCGACGTGCAGAAGACCAAGCTGGCCGCCATCGAGGCCGAGTGGGACACCGAGCCCGCGCCCGCCGCCTTCACCCTGTTCGGCCTGCCCAACCAGGCCGAGCAGCGCACCGACTACGCGGTGAAAATCCCTTACGTGATGGGCATCATCGCCACCCGTTCGGTGGACAAGCAGGTCACTGGCATCAAGGACCTGGTGGCCGAGCACGAAGGCCGCATCCGCAACGGCATGCTTGCCTACGAGGCGCTGGGACGGCTGCGCGGCGGCGACCACAGCGACCAGGCCCTGGCCGCCTTCAACGCGGTGAAAAAAGACCTGGGCTACGGCCTGCTGCTGAAGAAATACACCGACCAGGTGGTGGACGCCAGCGAGGCGCAGATCAAGCAGGCGGCCCTGGATTCCATCCCCGGTGTGGCCTCGATCTTCTGGACCTTCCGGCTGATGGTGCTCAGCGGTTTCCTGATGCTGTTGCTGTTCGTGTGTGCGTTCTGGGCCTCGGCGCGCAAGAACGAAACCCGCAAGCGCTGGCTGCTGCGCTGGGCGCTGCTGAGCCTGCCGCTGCCGTGGGTGGGCACGCAGACCGGTTGGTACGTGGCCGAGCACGGTCGCCAGCCGTGGTCGATCGGCGAGGTGCTGCCGGTGCACCTGTCGGCCTCGAGCCTGTCGGCAAGCGACGTGTGGGGTTCGCTGCTGGCGCTGGTGGCGTTCTACAGCGTGCTGCTGGTGATCGAGATGTACCTGATGATCAAGTTCGCCCGCCTGGGCCCGAGCAGCCTGCACACCGGCCGGTATCACTTTGAAAACGGCGCCGCCGCTGCACCTGCCGCCGCCCATTCGCCCGTGCTGCAAGGAGCCGTGTGATGTTCGACTATGAAAACCTCAAGCTGATCTGGTGGGTGCTGGTGGGCGTGTTGCTGATCGGCTTCGCCCTGACCGACGGCTTCGACCTGGGCGCCGCGGCGCTGATGCCCTTGGTAGGCCGCAACGACCAGGAGCGGCGGGTGGTGATCAACACCATCGCGCCGCACTGGGACGGCAACCAGGTGTGGCTGATCACCGCCGGTGGCGCGCTGTTCGCCGCCTGGCCGCTGGTGTATTCGGCGGCGTTCTCCGGGCTGTACTGGGCGCTGCTGCTGGTGCTGTTCGCGCTGTTCGTGCGGCCGGTGGGCTTCGACTACCGCAGCAAACTTGAAAACACCCGCTGGCGCCGGGGCTGGGACTGGGCGCTGTGCATTGGCGCGCTGGTGCCGTCGCTGGTGTTTGGCGTGGCGTTCGGCAACCTGTTGCTCGGCCTGCCGTTCCAGTTCGATGACAGCCTGCGCAGCAGCTACCACGGTTCGTTCTGGCAACTGCTGAGCCCCTTCGCGCTGCTGGCGGGGGTGGTCAGCCTGAGCATGCTGTGCCTGCACGGCGGCACCTGGCTGATGATGCGCACCGAGGGCGTCATGGCCCAGCGGGCGCGCAAGGTTTCGCAAGGGCTGGCCTTCGTCTACCTGGCGGCGTTCCTGGGCGCCGGTGCCTGGCTTGCGGCCGGCAATATCAACGGCCTGGTAATCAGCTCCAGCTTCGACCCCAACGTGGCGCTGAATCCCTTGGCCAAGACCGTGGCAGCGGGCAACCCCGGCTGGCTGGGCAATTACGTGACCTACCCGATCACGGCCATCACGCCGCTGCTGGGGGTGTTTGGCGGCCTGCTGGCGCTGATCGCGGCGCTGGGCGAGCGGCCGCGCATCGCCTTCCTGGGCAGCAGCCTGGCCATCGTCGGCACCCTGTGCACGGCCGGTTTCGCCCTGTTCCCGTTCGTGATGCCGTCCAGCCTGGACCCGGCGTCCAGCCTGACCGTGTGGGACGCGGTGTCGAGCCATACCACGCTGGTCATCATGCTGGTGGCGGCGTCGATCTTTGTGCCGCTGATCCTGTGCTACACGCTGTGGTGCTACGCGAAAATGTGGGGCACCGTCACCACCGCGCACATCAATGACAACCCCCACGGCCTTTACTGAGGACTGAACACATGTGGTATTTCGCCTGGATTCTGGGAGTGCTGCTGGCGTGCAGCTTCGGCATCATCAATGCGTTGTGGCTGGAGGCGTCCGGTGCGCTGGACGAGGAGGGCAGCGGTGCACGCTGAAACCCTGGGGCCGCTGCGCCGGCCCGCCAGCCGCTGGCTGTCGCTGGCACTGGTGCTGCCGTTGAGCCTGACCCTGCTGCTGCACCCGGTGCTGCTGCTCGACAGCCGCGGGCAGTACAGCCACGGCGTGCTGATGCTGATGTTGTGGGGCATTGCCGCCGGCTACGTGCACGGGGTGGGCTTCGACCCGCAGGCGCGGGCGTGGCGGCTGGTGTTCCACCCGCTGCTGGCCTGGTCACTGATGGCCCTGGCCTACGCGGCGCTACTAACCCCGTAGCAGCGGCCGCAGGCCGCGTCCCGTCCGCCATGGCCTATGGCTGATTCACCGCGTGGGGCGGACGCAGCCTGCGGCAGCTGCTACGGGGGTTCGGTGGTAAGCTTGGGGCTGACTATTTCGCGGAATGTGTTGGCATGCACGACCCAAGCAACGCCCCCACGCGCAAGCGCGCCACCAGCCTGGCCCACGACCTGGTCGAGGTGCTGAGCCAGCAGATCCTGCTGGGGCAATTCCGCCCCGGCGACAAGCTGCCGTCCGAACCGACCATCGTGCGCGAGCACGGGGTCAGCCGCACGGTGGTGCGCGAGGCTATCTCCAAGCTGCAGGCCTCGGGGCTGGTGGAAACCCGCCACGGCATCGGCACCTTCGTGCTGGAGCGCGAATCGCAACTAGGGCTGCGCCTGAGCCTGGACACCGCCGCCAGCGTGCGCGGCATTCTTGAGCTGCGCATGGGCCTGGAGGTGCAGGCCGTGGCCCTGGCGGCCGTGCGCCGCAGTGATGAACAGCTGCGGCGCATGCGCCAGGCGCTGGACGACTACCAGGCCTCGCTGGCCAACAACGACAGCTGCGTGGAAGAGGACAAGCGCTTCCACCAGATGATCGCCGAGGCCACCGGCAACACCTATTTCACCGAGATCATGCAGCACCTGGGCGACACCATGATCCCGCGCACGCGGGTCAAGGGCGATGAGCGCGGCGACGCCGACTTCGCGCGCCTGGGCTACCTGGCCAACCAGGAGCACGAGGCCATCCTCAACGCCATCCGCAAGCAGGACCCGGACGCCGCGCGGGCGGCGATGGTACTGCACCTCACCAACAGCCGCGACCGTTTTTCCGGTAACTGAGAGTCTGTGGGAGCTGGCTTGCCAGCGAGCTGTTGGAGGGCCTCAAAAGCTCGCTGGCAAGCCAGCTCCCACGCCTATTTCATTGCCAGCCGAAGCGGCGGATATAGAACCGCTTCATGGCCTGGGTCAGCGCCACGTACGCCACCAGAATCACCGGCAGGAAGGCGAAGTACAGCGGCGGCAGCGCCTGCAGCTTGAAGTAGTGCGCCAGCGGGCCCATGGGCAGGAAGATGCCGATGGCCATGATCACCCCGGTCATCACCATCAACGGCATGGCCGCGCGGCTCTGCAGGAACGGCACTTTCGGCGTGCGGATCATGTGCACCACCAGGGTCTGGGTCAGCAGGCCGACGATGAACCAGCCGGATTGGAACAGGGTCTGGTGCTCCGGGCTGTTGGCGCCGAACACGTACCACATCAGCGCAAAGGTGGTGATGTCGAACACCGAGCTGATCGGCCCGAAGAACAGCATGAAGCGGCCTACCTCGCCCGGCTGCCAGCGCTGCGGCTTCATCAGCATCTCGTCGTCGACGTTGTCGAACGGCACGGCGATCTGCGAAATGTCGTACAGCAGGTTTTGCACCAGCAGGTGCATCGGCAGCATCGGCAGGAAGGGGATGAACGCACTGGCCACCAGCACCGAGAAGACGTTGCCGAAGTTGGAGCTGGCGGTCATCTTGATGTACTTGAGCATGTTGGCGAAGGTGCGACGGCCTTCCAGCACGCCTTCTTCCAGCACCATCAGGCTCTTTTCCAGCAGGATGATGTCGGCCGCTTCCTTGGCGATGTCCACGGCGCTGTCCACCGAAATGCCGATGTCGGCAGTGCGCAGCGCCGGCGCGTCATTGATGCCGTCGCCCATGAAGCCGACCACGTGGCCGTTGGCCTTGAGCAGGCGCACGATGCGTTCCTTGTGCGCAGGCGTCAGCTTGGCGAAGACGTTGGTGGTTTCCACGGCCACCGCCAGTTGCGCGTCGGTCATGTCCTCGATGTCGTTGCCCATCAACAGGCCTTGCTGGGCCAGGCCCACCTCGCGGCAGATCTTGGCGGTGACCAGCTCGTTGTCGCCGGTCAGCACTTTCACCGCCACGCCGTGGGCGGCCAGGGCCTTGAGCGCGGGCGCGGTGCTCTCCTTGGGCGGGTCGAGGAAGGCCACGTAGCCGATCAGGGTCAGCTCGCGTTCGTCATGGATGCCATAGTTTTCCTGGGTAGGCGGGCGCTCGCTGGCGGCCACGGCCACCACGCGCAGGCCTTCGGCGTTGAGCTCGGCGGTGACCTGGCGGATGCGCGCCAGCAGGCTGTCGGACAGCGGCTCGACCTGGTCGCCGTGGCGCACCTGGTGGCACACCGAGAGAATCTCTTCCACCGCGCCCTTGCAGATCAGCACGTGGTGCTGGTCGTGCTCGGCCACCACCACCGACATGCGCCGGCGGTTGAAGTCGAACGGAATCTCGTCGACCTTGCGGAAAGCCGTGGCAACCTGCAGGTCGCGCTGCACGTCCACGTGTTCCAGCACGGCCACGTCCAGCAGGTTCTTCAGGCCGGTCTGGTAGTAGCTGTTGAGGTAGGCCATCTCCAGCACTTCATCGGACTCCTGGCCCCACACGTCGACGTGGCGGGCGAGGAAGATCTTGTCCTGGGTCAGGGTGCCGGTCTTGTCGGTGCACAGCACGTCCATGGCGCCGAAGTTCTGGATGGCGTCCAGGCGCTTGACGATGACCTTCTTGCGCGACAGGAACACCGCGCCCTTGGCCAGGGTCGAGGTGACGATCATGGGCAGCATTTCCGGGGTCAGGCCCACGGCGATGGACAGCGCGAACAGCACCGCTTCCATCCAGTCACCCTTGGTGAAGCCGTTGATGAACAGCACCAGCGGCGCCATCACCAGCATGAAGCGGATCAGCAGCCAGCTGATCTTGTTGACGCCGGTCTGGAACGCCGTTGGCGCACGGTCGGTGGCGCCGACCCGTTGCGCCAGGGCACCGAAGTAGGTGCCGTTGCCGGTGGCAACCACCACCGCGCTGGCGGCGCCGGACACCACGTTGGTGCCCATGAACAGGATGTTGTCCAGCTCCAGGGGGTTGCGCGTGGCCGGGTCGCGCAGCTGCACGAACTTCTCCACGGGCATGGATTCGCCGGTCATGGCAGCCTGGCTGACGAACAGGTCCTTGGCGCTGAGCAGGCGGCAGTCGGCGGGGATCATGTCGCCGGCGCTGAAGATCACCACGTCGCCGGGCACCAGCTGCTTGATCGGCAGTTCCACGCGCATGTGCCCGTCGGCGTTGCGGCGGCGCACGGTGGCGGTGTTGCTGACCATGGCCTTGAGCGCATCGGCGGCCTTGTTCGAGCGGGCTTCCTGCCAGAAGCGCAGCAGGGTCGAGAGCACCACCATGCTGCCGATCACCAGGGTGGCCTTCATGTCTTCGGTGATGAACGAGACGATGGCCAGCAGGGTCAGCAGCAGGTTGAAGGGGTTCTTGTAGCACTGCCACAGGTGCACGTGCCAGGCCAGCGGCTGCTCGTGCTCCACCTCGTTGAGGCCCACGCGGGCGCAGGTGTCCTGGGCCTGGGCTTCGCTGAGGCCATCGGCGTGGCTGCCCAGGCGTTCCAGCAGGGCCTGGCTGTCACCGCCCGCGGCCGCCACCAGGCTGTGGGCCAGGGTGGGGGGTATCTCGCGGCTGACGTTGGTGTCATTCAGGCTTTCGAACAACGCCAGGCGGCGGAAGTGCCGGGCGATGTGGCGAGTCCGCAGGAAGCCTGCGAAAAATTCTTTGAGCAGGGTGAAATTCATGGCGCTGCTTTCCCCAGTTGGCAGTGGGGAGACCATCGCGCAGGCACGTGCGCTGTCCTGGCTGCAACGTTGCAGGCCGGGGCAGGGGAGTCTGTGGAGAAGGGAAGGCTGCGGCGCCCCGCATGGGGGGCGCCGGCAGGATTGCCGTCTCTCGCGTCAAGGCGAGACACGGCAGGGAAGCTGCGCGTTATCTCGCCGAGAAAATGCCGGTATCGATGACCGGCCGACTACTGTCGCTCGAACAAGTGCCCACGTGGGGTCTCCGCGGTGATTGAAAACGCGCGCAGCATACGCTTGGGGTTTGCTCCCGACAATAGTGGGTGGCGATCATGAGGGAAGTTTCATATTGGCTGGCCAAACGCGCCGTACCCGCATAATTGCGTCGTCTGCATCGCGACTAAAGTCGGCTCCTACGCTGCCCGTGGTAGGAGCCGACTTTAGTCGCGATGCAGGCGACGCGGTTTTCTGTCAGGAAGACGTGTTACGCACCAAGTTCAAGTGCGAACAATTCCTGCAGCGTCTGGCGGCGGCGAATCAGCTGTACCTTGTCACCGTCCAGCAGCACCTCGGGAATCAGCGGGCGGCTGTTGTAGTTCGACGACATCGACGCGCCATAAGCGCCGGTGGTGTGGATCACCAGCAGGTCGCCGACCTCGGCGCGCGGCAGCGGGCGCGGGGCCACCAGGCCGCCTTCGTGCTGGGTGAAGACGTCGCCGGACTCGCACAGCGGGCCGGCCACCACGGTGGGGCGCAGCTCGCCGGTGCGCGGCTGGCCGTCTCGGTCCAGCAGGGTGAAGCCGTGGTAGCTGCCGTACATGGACGGGCGCATCAGGTCGTTGAAACCGGCGTCCACCAGCGCGAAATGCTGGCTGCCCATGTCCTTGATGGCGCGCACTTCGGTCACCAGGGTGCCGGACTCGGCCACCAGGAAACGCCCCGGCTCGATTTCCAGGCGCACCGGGTGGCCCAGGTGGGCGGCCACGCGCTGGCGGGCGGCGTCCCAGATGGCGGCGTAGCGCTCGGTGTCCACCGGCTGCTGGTCATCCTTGTAGGGCACCGACAGGCCGCCGCCGGCCGAAATGGCCTCCAGGTCGTGGCCCATGCCGATCACTGCGTCGGCCATGGCCGTGCACACTTCTTCCAGGTGCGCGTAGTCCACGCCCGAGCCGATGTGCATGTGCAGGCCCACCAGTTGCAGGTCGTACTGGCGCACCACGGCCAGGGCTTCGCCCAGCTGGCTGTGCCACACGCCGTGCTTGCTGTTCTCGCCGCCGGTGTTGGTCTTCTGGCTGTGGCCGTGGCCGAAGCCGGGGTTCAGGCGGATCCACACGCGGTGGCCGGGGCGCTGCTGGCCCAGTTGGCGCAGCATGTCGATGGAGCCGCAGTTGACCTCCACGTCCAGCTCGATGATGCGCGCCAGGGTGGCGCGGTCCAGCAGGTCGCAGGTGAACACCACGCCCGCCGGCTCGCCCTGGGGGCTGTAGCCGGCCAGCAGCGCACGCTCGATCTCGCCCAGCGACACCGCGTCCACCTGCACGCCCTGTTCGCGCATCAGCTTGAGGATGTGCACGTTGGAGCAGGCCTTCTGGGCGAAGCGGATCACGTCGAAGCCCTGCAGCTGGCTGATGCGCTGGCGGATGATGGCGGCGTCGTAGGTCCAGAAAGGCGTGGCGTGTTGCTGAACGAGGGGCAGGATGCGATCGAACATGGTGGTGTGGCCGTGAAGGGGAAAGGTGGCCATCATGCGCAATTATCTCTATTCAATAAAATATCTGTTTTTTCTCTGTCCATTCAGTTCTGATATGGCTTGGGTTTGATTTCGAGTCTTTGCAATGGACATATCCCTGCGTCATATCGAAGTGTTCCGCGCGGTGATGAACGCCGGCAGCGTCACCGGCGCCGCGCAGCTGCTGTTCAGCTCCCAGCCCACCGTCAGCCGCGAGCTGGCGCGGCTGGAAAGCCTGCTGGGCATGCCGTTGTTCGTGCGCGAGCGCGGCCGGCTGACGCCCACGGCCCAGGGCCTGATGCTGTTCGAGGAGGTGCAGCGCGCCTACGTCGGGCTGGAGCAGATCGCCAGCGTCGCCGAGTCGATCCGCCGGTTCGACCAGGGCCAGTTGAACATCACCTGCCTGCCGATGTTCGCCCAGGTGCTGCTGCCGGCGGCGTGCCTGGCGTTCAGCCGGCAGTACCCCGGCGTGGCGGTGAGCATCACCGCCCAGGAATCACCGGCGCTGGAAGAGTCGCTCAGCGGCCAGCGCTACGACCTGGGCCTGATCGAAAGCCGCCACCCGCCACGTGGCACCCGGGGCTTCGAACTGTTTTGCGCGGAAATGGTGGCGGTGCTGCCGGCCGGCCATGGGCTGGCGGCGAAGGCGCGCCTGGAACTGAGCGATTTCGACGGCCAAGCGTTCATCAACCTGTCCGGGCTGGACCTGTACCGCAAGATGCTCGACGAACAGTTCCGCCGCGCCAACGTGCAGCGCCACGGGGTGATCGAGACCAGCACCGCCGCCTCGGTGTGCGCCATGGTGCGCCAGGGGCTGGGGGTGGCCATCGTCAACCCGCTGACTGCCCTGGACGAGGCGGCCCGCGGCCTGGTGCTGCGGCCGCTGGCGGTGGCGGCGCCGTTCAGCGTCAGCCTGATCCAGCCCCAATACCGCCCTGCGTCAGTGCTGGTGGAGGCATTTACCGCCTGCCTGCAGACCGAGGCGGCGCGCCTGGCCGCCCTCCCGTAGCAGCAACTGTCTTGTGGGAGCTGGCTTGCCAGCGAGCTTTTATGGCCCCAACAGCTCGCTGGCAAGCCAGCTCCCACAGGATGTAGCAGCTGCCGCAGGCTGCGTCAGGCGGGCTTTACCGCGGTGCCTGTGACGCGGCCTTGCGGCCGCTGCTACGGTTCAGAGGTCGGCCAGTGCTTCACGTAGGTTCACATCCGGCGCGCTCTGTTCATCCAGGTCCAGCTGGCCTTCCAGGTCGACCAGGTGGTCCAGCGTGGCGCGGATGGCGTTGTCGCTGTTGCCCGACTGCAGGGCATCGAGGATGGCCTGGTGGTCGTCGCAGCGGCAGGAGGAGGTTTCCAGGCGTTGGTACAGCGAGACGATCAGCGAGCTGCGCACGATCAGGTTGCCGAGCATTTCACGCAGCAAACGATTGCCGCACAGGTCGGCCAGCATCAGGTGGAATTCGCTGCGCACGCGCACGGTCTCGCGGCGGTCGCCGCTGGCCGAGGCCTGGTGTTCGGCTTGCATTTGCGCGGCGATGGTGTCGGCGTTGGCGGCCAGGGCGTCGGGGGTGATGGCCTCGACGATGGCGCGCTCGATGGCGCGACGGGCGGCGAACACTTCCCGCGCTTCCTGGGCCGAAGGCTGCGAGACGATGGCGCCGCGGTTGGTCTCGATGGTGACGATGTGCTGCATGGCCAGGCGCTGCAAGGCCACCTGCACGTGGTTGCGGTTGGCCTGCAGGGTCTCGACGATCTGCGCCTCTACCAGCCGCGTGCCGGGGCGCAGGCGTTGCTGGGCGATGGCGCGCGACAGCACGTCGACGATGCGGGTGACTTCCAGCTGTTTGGCGGTGACGGTGACAGAAACCATATTTCCTCGAACGGTGAGCCCATGCAGAGCCTGCGACTGGGTGCAATGGGGGCGCATTATCCGCCAGCGGGCCGGCCTTTGAAAAGCGCGCTGGCCGACCGCCAGCAGGGAAATTTCGCCGTCAAACCATTGCAAGATGCTGCTTGCGCTTGGGGGGTGGGCAGGCCAGATCCAGCTGTTTGAGGTCTTCATCATCCAGTTGGATAGCGGCTGCCGCTGCATTCTGCCGCACATGGTCGGCATGCACGGCCTTGGGAATGGCAAGCACCCCGTCCTCGCGCAGCACCCACGCCAGGCAGGCCTGGGCCGCGGTGATGCCATGTTTGTCGGCGATGGCCTGCAACGCCGCATGGCGCAGCAGCTTGCCGCCCTGGGCGATGGGGCAGTAGGCCATGGTCGGTAGGCTGCGGGCCTGGCTCCAGGGCAGCAGGTCGAATTCGATGCCGCGGGCCTCGGGGTTGTACAGCACCTGGTTGGTGGCGCAGCGCTCGTCGTCCAGCTCTTCCAGGTCGTCGACGTCGAAATTGGACACGCCCCAGCGGCCGATCTTGCCCTGTTCGCGCAGGCGTTCGAAGGCTTCCACGGTTTCCGCCAGCGGGTACTGGCCGCGCCAGTGCAGCAGGTACAGGTCGATGTGCTCGGTGCCCAGGCGCTTGAGGCTGCGCTCGCAGGCAGCCGCCACGCCGCTGCGGCTGGCGTTGTGCGGGTACACCTTGCTGACCAGGAACACCTGCTCGCGGCGCCCGGCGATGGCTTGGCCCACGACCTGTTCGGCGCCGCCTTCGCCGTACATCTCGGCAGTGTCGATCAGGCTCATGCCCAGGTCGATGCCCAGTTGCAGGGCAGCGACCTCCTGGCGCCTGGCGCCGGGGTCTTCGCCCATGCGCCAGGTGCCCTGGCCGATGATGGAAACCGAGGTGTCTGCGAGTCGATGATGGCGCATGGCTACTCCCTGAAACATGGATGGCTTATAGTCTGACGACGCTAGCGAAATAACATTCAACACAAGGAAACGGCATGGGTCGACAGCTCGTGGTCTGCCTGGACGGCACCAACAACCGCTTCAGCCTGCAACCTACCAATATACTGCGGATGATCCGCTGCCTGTCCGATGATCCCGCCCGGGTCATGTCCTATTACGACCAGGGCGTGGGTACCTTCGGCCTGCGCGAGACGCTGTTCGAGTGGCAGAAACTGCCCTCGCGGCTGTGCGGCCTGGCGTTCGGCTGGGGGTTGAAGGAGACGGTGGGTGGCGCCTATCGCTTTCTCGCCCGGCATTATCGCGACGGCGACCAGCTCTACCTGTTCGGCTTTTCCCGGGGCGCCTACGCCGTGCGCGCGCTGGCGGCGCTGATCGACGCCGTGGGCCTGGTGCGCGGCCACGAGGCACATCTGTTCGACTATGCCTGGGCCATGTTGCAGGCGCGCAACAGCGACAAGCAGCCGGACTTCAAGCTGCAGGACGCGTTCAAGGCCACCTTTGGCCGGCCGGTGAAGGTGCACCTGCTGGGGTTGTTCGACACGGTCAAGTCCGAGGGCTGGATCTACGACCCACTGGTGCTGCCGTACACCGCCAGCAACGCCATGGTGGAGAACGTCCGTCATGCGCTGTCCATCGACGAGCGCCGTTGTTTCTTCCGCCCCAACCTGTGGCAGAAGCGCCCGGGGCAGGGCACCGACGTGCGCCAGGTGTGGTTCGCCGGGGTACACAGCGACGTGGGCGGTGGCTACGCCGTGGACGAATCGGGCCCGGCGTTGCTGGCCTTGCGCTGGATGCTCGGCGAGGCGCGGGCCCTGGGCCTGGCGCTGGACCCCGACGGCTGCGCCCGCGAGCTGCAACTGCTGGACGCCGGCGGCCCCGGGCAGTTGCACGACTCCATGACCTGGCCATGGCCGCTGGCCGAGTGGTTGCCACGCCGGGCCTGGAGCTACACGCTGCACAAGCACGTGTTCACCATCGGCAGCATGCCGCCGTTCGGCCAGCCGCGGCCGCGCTACATCGCCGAGGGCGCGGTGCTGCACCGCTCAGTCCTGCAGCGCCTGGAAAGCGGCGACTACCACCCCGTCAACCTGCCCCGCCAGTACAGCGTCGCAGAAGACCTGCCCCTGATCCCTCAAACCACCCCCACCCCGTAGCAGCAACAGTCTTGTGGGAGCTGGCTTGCCAGCGAGTTTTTCGGGCCCCAACAGCTCGCTGGCAAGCCTGCTCCCACAAATCGTTCGTCGTCATGGCGTGGGTTGGTGCTGGGCGGAAGTCTCAATCAGCACCTCCTGCAACGCCTGCGCCGCCGCCGACAGCTTGTGGTCGGCCAGGCGCATCAGGCCGATGCGCCGCTCGATGCGCGGCTCATCCAGGGCCACGCAACGCGCGCCCAGTTCCTCCATCTGTTCGATGCACAGCGACGGCACCGCGCTCACCCCCAGGCCGCTGGCAACCATGCGGCCGACGGTGCTCAGTTGGTGGCTTTCGAAGGCTACAGACAGCTTGCCATGGGTATCGGCCAGGTCCTGCTCCAGCATCAGGCGCACCGCCGAAGGGCGCTGCAGGGTCACGAAGTCCTCCTGCAACAGCTCGCTCCAGCTGAGCTTGTCACGCTGGGCCAGGGGCGAATCGGCCGCCACCACCGCGACGAAGCGGTCCAGGTAGAACGGCGTGAACACCAGCGAGCTGGTGGACTCGGGCTCGAAGCCGATGCCCAGCTCCACGCGGCGGTGGCGCACCATTTCCAGCACCTGCTCGTTGATCACGTCGTGCACGGCCACGTTCACCCGCGGGTGGCGGTCGCGGAAGGTCTTCAGCGCCGCAGGCAGGCGGTTGCCGGCGAAGGAGGGCATGGCGGCGATCGAGACCTTGCCGGTCTGCAGGGTGAAGTGCTGGCGCAGCAGTTCCTCGGCGTTGTCCCAGTCGGCCAGCAGCTGTCGTGCCAGGGGCAGCAGGGTCTCGCCCTCGGGGGTCAGGGCTACGCTGCGCGTGGTGCGGATCAACAGCGCACCGCCCAGGTCTTCCTCCAGGCCCTTGATGGTCAGGCTCAGGGCCGGCTGCGACAGGTGCAGCCGCTCGCCGGCCTGGGCGAAGCTCAAGGCCTGGGCCACGGCCAGGAACGCACGAAGCTGCTTGATGTTCATTGTTTTGCAAACTCAATCAATCCATCAGAAAAACAAAATTAACAAATAACTCCGTTGGCGAGAAGATGGGCCGAACACGCTCCTGGGCTAAGCTGGCGTTAGTCCAATAATTAAAACAAGGCGGATCGATATGGCTGGGCTCGACAAGCGAGTAGCAACCTGGGAAGAGGCCCTCGCCGGCCTCACCGACAACATGACGGTATTGTCCGGCGGCTTCGGCCTGTGCGGCATTCCCGAGAACCTGATTGCGCAGATCAAGCGCATGGGCGTGCGCGGACTGACCGTGGTGTCCAACAACTGCGGCGTCGATGGCTTTGGCCTGGGCGTGCTGCTGGAAGACCGGCAGATCCGCAAGATGATCGCCTCGTACGTGGGCGAGAACGCCCTGTTCGAACGCCAGCTGCTGGACGGCGAGCTGGAAGTGGAACTCACCCCCCAAGGCACCCTGGCGGAAAAAATGCGCGCCGGCGGTGCTGGCATCCCGGCGTTCTACACCGCCACCGGCTACGGCACCCCGGTGGCCGATGGCAAGGAAGTGCGCGAGTTCAACGGCCGCAAGTACATTCTTGAAGAGGCCATCACCGGCGACTTCGCCATCGTCAAGGGCTGGAAGGCCGACCACTTCGGCAACGTCATCTACCGCCACACCGCGCAGAACTTCAACCCGCTGGCCGCTGCCGCCGGCAAGATCACCGTGGTCGAGGTCGAGGAAATCGTCGCCCCTGGCGAGTTGCCACCCAGCCAGATCCACACCCCCGGCATCTATGTCGACCGGGTGATTCTCGGCACCTTCGAAAAACGCATCGAAAAGCGCACCGTCAAGGCCTGAGGCCCGGCCCAGAACAACAAGAGGTTTTGCACATGGCACTGACCCGCGAACAAATGGCCCAGCGTGTGGCCCGCGAACTCAAGGATGGCTACTACGTGAACCTGGGCATCGGCATTCCGACCCTGGTGGCCAACTACGTCCCCGACGACATCGACGTGATGCTGCAATCGGAGAACGGCCTGCTGGGCATGGGCGAGTTTCCTACCGAGCAAACCATAGACGCCGACATGATCAACGCCGGCAAGCAGACCGTCACCGCCCGGGCGGGTGCGTCCATTTTCAATTCGGCCGAATCCTTCGCCATGATTCGTGGCGGCCACGTCGACCTTACCGTGCTGGGCGCCTTCGAGGTGGACGTGCAGGGCAACATCGCCTCGTGGATGATCCCCGGCAAGCTGGTGAAAGGCATGGGCGGCGCCATGGACCTGGTGGCCGGCGCCGACAACATCATCGTCACCATGACCCACGCCTCCAAGGACGGCGAGTCCAAGCTGCTGCCCCAGTGCAGCTTGCCGCTGACCGGCGCGGGCTGCATTCGCAAAGTGCTGACCGACCTTGCGTACCTGGAGATCGAGAACGGCGCGTTCATCCTGCGCGAGCGCGCGCCGGGCATCAGCGTCGAGGAAATTGTCGCCAAGACTGCCGGCAAGCTGATCGTGCCGGATGATGTGATCGAGATGACGTTCTAAGCCACACCGCGCTCCCGTAGCCGCTGCCGCAGGCTGCGCTGGCCCTTGAGTTCACTGAAGACATTCAGCGAACTCAGGGGCCAGCGCAGCCTGCGGCAGCGGCTACAGTGCTTTGCAGCATCCAAAAATAAAGACAATAAAAGGTAGTACCCCATGTCCGTAGACATTGAAGAGAGCCGCTACGCGCGGTTTGCCCTGCGTTGCTCCAACTGGGCCGAGCGCTGGTTCCCCGATTCCTGGGTGTTCGCCGCCGTGGCGGTAATCGTCGTGGCCTTGGCGGCCATGGCCATGGGCGCCAAGCCCAACGACACCGCCACCGCCTTTGGCGACGGCTTCTGGAGCCTGATCCCCTTCACCATGCAGATGGCCTTCGTGGTCATCGGCGGCTACGTGGTCGCCAGTTCGCCGCCCGCAGTGAAGCTCATCGACCGCCTGGCGCGCCTGCCGAGCAATGGCCGCTCGGCGGTGGCCTGGGTGGCGCTGATTTCCATGGTCGCCTCGCTACTCAACTGGGGCCTGTCGCTGGTGTTCGGTGGGCTGCTGGTGCGCGCCCTGGCGCGCCGCACCGACCTGAAAATGGACTACCGCGCCGCCGGTGCCGCCGCCTACCTGGGCCTGGGCGCCGTGTGGGCGTTGGGGCTGTCGTCGTCGGCTGCGCAATTGCAGGCCAACCCCGCCAGCCTGCCGCCGTCGATTTTGGCCATCACCGGCGTCATTCCCTTCACCCAGACCATCTTCCTCTGGCAGTCCGGGCTGATGCTGGCCGTGCTGGTGCTGGTGTCGCTGGTCATCGCCTACGCCACCGCGCCGGGCCCCAACAGCGCCCGCGACGCCAAGGCCTGCGGCATCGACCCCAGCTTCAACCTGCCGCCCCAGGCCCAGCGCACCCGCCCCGGCGAGTGGCTGGAGCACAGCCCGGTGCTGACCTTGCTGCTGGTAGCGCTGGCGGCCGGCTGGCTGTACCACGAGTTCTCGACCAAGCCGGCGATCACCGCCATTTCCGGGATAAACACCTACAACTTCCTGTTCATCATGCTCGGCGCGCTGCTGCACTGGCGCCCGCGCAGCTTCCTCGACGCCGTGGCCCGCGCGGTGCCCACCACCACCGGCGTGCTGATCCAGTTCCCGCTGTACGGCTCTATCGCCGCCATCCTCACCACGGTAAAGGGCGGCGAAGGCCAGTCCCTGGCCCAGCACATCTCCACCTTCTTCGTGCAGATCGCCTCCCACGACACCTACGCGCTGCTGATGGGCGTGTACTCGGCGGTGCTGGGCTTCTTCATCCCCTCGGGCGGTGGCAAGTGGATCATCGAGGCGCCGTACGTGATGCAGGTGGCCAACGACCTCAAATACCACCTGGGCTGGGCCGTGCAGATCTACAACGCCGCCGAGGCGCTGCCCAACCTCATCAACCCCTTCTACATGCTGCCACTGCTGGGCGTGCTGGGCCTGAAGGCGCGCGACCTGATCGGCTTCAGCTTCGTGCAGCTGCTGGTGCATGTGCCGCTGGTGCTGGTGCTGTTGTGGGCGTTGGGGACGACGTTGCAGTATGTGCCACCGGTAATGCCCTGACAGGAGTACAGCATGCTGCCGTGCACTTCCCGATTCTGGCGTGACCCCGCGCTGCCGTTCATCGAGGCACGCGACGTGGTGGATGGCCGTGCCATCAGTCATGGCCTGCACGCCCACGACACTTTTTCCGTCGGTGCGATCACCGGCGGCACCAGCACCTACGTGAACGGCACCCATGTGCGACGGGTAGGACGGGGTGACCTGGTGCTGATGAACCCGGGCGAGGTGCATGCCTGTAACCCGGTGGATGACCGGCCATGGGCCTACCGCATGGTGTTCGTCGACGTCGTGTGGCTGGCTGCCTTGCAGGGGGCAGGTGGACTGGGGGATGGGGTGGTGTTGCAGCCTTTGGCGCAGCAGCATAGTCACGATCCACGACTGTTCGAAGGGCTCGATGGCTTGTGCGAGTCGCTGTTGAACGCCACTGTCAGTGCGCAGGCCAAGGAGGCGGCGGCGCGTGAGTGGTTTCTTGAGCTTATGCGGGTTGTTGGCACGCGCCCGCTGCAGCCCTGCGTCGCAGACCCGCTGGCGAGAGCCGCGGCATTCATCCGCGACGAGTGCGCGCGGCCGTTGAAGCTCGAAGAGATCTGCGCGACTGTGCAGCTGTCACCGTCCTACCTGATTCGGGCGTTCAAGCAACGCTACAGCATGACGCCCCACGCCTGGTTGATGGACTGCCGGTTGCAGGCGGCCCGTGCCTGCCTGCGCCAAGGTGGCGACATCGCCGAGGCCGCGCAACTGGCAGGCTTTGCCGACCAGGCCCACCTGCAGCGCTTGTTCAAGCGCCAACTGGCGGCCACCCCCGGCCATTACCGTGGTCAGCCCGCCACCAGGTAAGCGGCGCAGCCGATCAGTAAAGCCGCCAACACCCGGTTGAACAAACGCACCCCTGCCGCGTGCTGCAAGTGCCCGCGCACCAGGCTACCGGCCCAGGCCCAGCAGCCGATGGACAAAAAGCACACCACAAAATAGATCGCCGCAAACAGCCATATCTGGCCACTGTCGCCATTGGCGGCAAACGCGCCCATGCCCGCCACGCAGGCCAGCCACGCTTTGGGGTTCAGCCATTGCATCGCCGCGCCGCCCAGCAGTGACGGTGGGCGCCCCCGGCCCGCATTGCCCAGCTGGCCGTTGTCCACGGCCAGGCGCCACGCCAGGTAGAGCAGGAACAACACCCCGGCCCACTGGATGGCCCGCGTCAGGCGAGGATACCAGGCCAGCATTTCATGCAGGCCGAAGCCGCATAGCAGCAACAACAGGATGAACCCCAGGGTCGCGCCGGCGACGTGTGCCAGGCTGGCGGGCAGGCCATGCCTGGCGCCCGCATTGAGGGCAACGATATTCACCGGGCCGGGGCTGATGGATGCCGCCAGCGCGAAGCCGGCCATGGACAGGGCGAGTTGCATGGGCAGTACCTGATTGCGAGTGGATTCACCCACACCTTATGGCGCTGGCCGGGCACAGGTATTGAATGAAATTACCCTTCGCGATCAAACGCGTACGCCCGCTGCACATGGGCCACCCGCGTGATGAAGTGCTGGTACCACTGCGCCCGCCCGGTAGCGCGGGCGTCGGTGTGTTCGGCGTGCTGCTTCCACGCAAGGATGGCGGCTTCACTCTGCCAATACGACACGGTGATGCCCAGGCCGTCCTCGCCGCGCGCCGATTCCACGCCGAGGAAGCCAGGCTGGTCGCTGGCGAGGTCGACCATGCGCTGGGCTGCTTCGCCGTAGCCGGCGTCGACGTCGGTGCGGGTGGAGGTGAAAATCACCGCGTAGTAGGGCGGTTTAGGGGTGTTGGCGAACATGCTCAGGCGCTCCGGTTGGCGGCGTGCAGTAGGGCGGTCAGCAGCGGCGGCACGCGGCCTTCCAGGGCGGCGCGCTCGGGTTGGAACAGGGTGGCGACGAAGAACGGGTGGCCTTCCAGCTGCACCGCGCGCGCATCGCCGGCGGCGTCATGGGCGCAAGGGCGCAGGGGGCCTGCGAACAGCGCGTCGGCAAAGGCGGGGTTGAGGCCATAGTTGCAGTGGTAGCCTTCTTCGATGTCCAACTGCTCGTATGCCTGGGCGATCAGGCTGCCGGGCGTCAGGTGCAGGCCACCGCGTTTTTCCACCAACGAGCAGCTGAGCGGGCTGATGATGGCGCGGGCGGCGTCGGGGAAGCTTTCGCCGTGCTCGGCGTCGGCCCAGCCCAGCACGTTGCGGGCGTACTCCAGCAGCGCGTGCTGAAAGCCGGCGCAGGTGCCCAGGAAGGGGATGCGCTGTTCGCGGGCGTGGCGGATGGCGGTGAGTGCGCCTTCCAGCGAGCGGTAGGGGCTGCCGGGCATGCACCAGATGGCGTCGAAGGGCTGGTCGAGGCCGGCAGCGGTGACCTGGTCGGTGGCCAGGCAGCGCGCTTCCACGCTGATGCCCAGGGCACGGCCCGCCAGTGGCAGGGCGGCCTGGATGGCGCGGTGGGCGGTGATCGAGGCGTCGAAGTCGCCGACCAGGGCGATGTGCAGCGGGCGCGAGCGGGGCATGAGGCTGTTCCTTCAGTGGGTCCTTGCCGGTGCAAGTAGGGCCACTATAAGCTGGCACCCGCGCAATCAATATTGGCATTTCGGCAAAGTATCCGTGCATTCATGCAATATCGCCTCAGTCATCACGACCTTGACCTGATCCTTGCCCTGGTGCGTGGCCGTTCGCTGGCGCGGGCCTCACGCCTGCTGGGCGTGGACGTGTCGACGGTGTTCCGCTCGACCCGCCGGCTGGAGTCGGCGCTGGGCCAGTCGCTGTTCGAGAAAAGCCGCGGCGGCTACCTGCCCACGGCGCTGGCGGTGAGCCTCGCGGCCCAGGCCGAGCAGGCTGAACAGGCGCTGCAGGTGGCCCAAGTCAGCGTGGAGCAGGGCGGCGAGGTGGTCAGTGGCACGGTGCGCCTGACCTGCACCGACGCGGTGCTGCAGCACCTGCTGTTGCCGGCCTTGGCGACCTTCATGCCGCGCTACCCGGCGCTGGCACTGGAGCTGACCACCAGCAATGACTTCGCCAACTTGAGCCGCCGCGACGCCGACATCGCCCTGCGCCTGACCCAGGCGCCGCCCGAACACCTGGTGGGCAGCCGTCTGGGCACGGTGCAGTACCAGGTGTGTGCCAGCGCCGCCTACCTGGCCGGGCTGGCCACCCGTGACCTGGCGTTGATGAACTGGGTGGCCGCCGATGACTTCATTCCCGACCACCCCGGGGTGGCCTGGCGCCGCGAACACCTGCCCGGGGTGACGCCGCTGTACCGGGCCAGCTCCATGCTGGCGGTGGCGCAGATGGTGCGGGCGGGGATGGGGGTGGCGGTGTTGCCGCAGTTCCTCATCGGTGACCTGACGGTGCTGGGTGCACCGTTGGCGGGGCATGACAGCGCGCTGTGGATGCTGACGCGGCCTGATTGCCGGGCGTTGCGGTCGGTGGTGACGTTGTTTGGTGAACTGCGTTCGGCGATCGTTTTGGGGTGACCCCGGACGCGGCCTGCGGCCGCTGCTACGGGGGGCGTGATTACGGCATGCCGTTGGCGCCGTACAGGCGGAAGCCTTCGCGTTCCTGCAGGCGCAGGTAATAGGCTTCTACTGCTGGCAAGGCGGCCTGCTCGATGGGCGTCATTTTCCAGCGGTTTACCGACAGTCCCAGCACCACGTCCGCCAGGCTGAAATGCTCGCCGGTGACAAACGCGCCGGTGCGCGCCAATTGCGCGTCGAGAATGGCCATCACCCGGTTCCACTCGGCTGTGCCGTCAGCCAATTTTTGCGGGTCCTGATAAGCCGGATCCTGGCGAACCAGTGCGGTGAACGGGTAGCGCCAGGCCGGGTTCAGCTCCGTGGCCTGCCAGTCCATCCACTGTTCCACCCGCGCCCGCGCGCGGCGCTCCACGGGTAGCAACGGCGCGCCCTGCTTGCCGGCCAGGTAGCGGCAGATGCTGTTGGATTCCCACAGCACGAAATCGTCTTCCACCAGCACCGGCACCTGGGCGTTGGGGTTCAGCCGCAGGTAGTCGGGCGTGTGGGTGGAGGCAAAGCCGTTGCCGTAGTCTTCGCGAATGAAGCCGATACCCAGCTCGTGGCAGGTCCACAGGACCTTGCGTACGTTGATCGAGGTGTCGCGTCCCAGAATGCGAACGGGCATGTCCATGCGAAAGTCCTGTGCGGGCCGAAGGGGAATGCGGAATCTAACCCGCCGGCCCGCCGCAAGTCACGGCTTGCTGGTAGTGCCTGAAGGGCTGTCGGGCTTGGTGTTGCTGTTGCCCATGGAGCTGCCCTCGGGGTTACCGCCGATAGGTTTGATCGGCTGGCTGCCGGCGGGCATGTCGGGGCCGGCCGAGCCGTCGGTGTTGCCGTTCTGCATGCGCGTGCCGGTGCCGCTGGGCACGCCGATTTCCGCCGGCGTGGTGCCGATGGCGCCGTTGGGGTTGGCAGGGTTCACGGGGCCGGTGCTGTCATCGGCGAAGGCGCCGGCGCTGAGCAGGGTGGTCAGGGCCAGGACGGCCCAGCGTGCAGTAGTCATGAACAGTCTCCTTTTCATGAGCGGTACAGGCTTTGGGCCATTGCCGGATGAACAAGGTGCCCCACTGCCGACGGGCGGTTGACGGCGCCGGGCCAGGCGGCGTATGTTCTGGGCATGAACACCTTCCTGTCGCTGTCAGCCATGAGCATTATTATTACCGCCATTCCTCATCTGGCGGGCTAGCAGCTGCACCCAACCCGCCCTCGTGGCGGGTTTCAAGTGAACGTCACCAGGGCTCCGAGTACTGCACCGGAGACGCCCCATGAGTGACACCGATACCGCCCAGCTCGCCTACTACGCCCGCAAGACCCTGGAAGCCAAGGTCTACGACCTGGCCATCGTCACCCCGTTGCAGGTGGCGCCGGCGCTGTCCCTGCGCCTGGGCAACCAGGTCCTGCTCAAGCGTGAAGACCTGCAGCCCACCTATTCCTTCAAGATCCGCGGCGCCAGCAACAAGCTGGCGCAGCTGAGCCCGGCCGAGCGTGCCGCCGGCGTGGTCACCGCCTCGGCCGGCAACCATGCCCAGGGCGTGGCGTTGGCGGCGCGGGAGCTGGGCATCGCCGCGACCATCGTGATGCCGCAGACCACGCCGCAGCTGAAGATCGATGGCGTGCTGTCGCGCGGTGGCCACGCCGTGCTGCACGGCGCTGCGTTCCCCGAGGCCCTGGCCCATGCGCTGGAACTGGCCAAGGGCGGCATGACCTTCGTCGCGCCCTTCGACGACCCCGACGTGATCGCCGGCCAGGGCACCGTGGCCATGGAGATCCTGCGCCAGCACCCCGAGGGCCTGGACGCCATTTTCGTGCCGGTGGGCGGTGGCGGGCTGCTGGCCGGCATCGCCGCCTACGTCAAATACCTGCGGCCGCAGATCCGCGTCATCGGCGTCGAGTCAGAGGGCTCGAACTGCTTGCAGGCAGCGCTGGCGGCGGGGGAGCGGGTGGTGCTGGGCCAGGTCGATACCTTTGCCGACGGCGTGGCGGTGGCGCAGGTGGGGGCCCATTGCTACGACATCTGCCGGCGTTGGGTGGACGAGGTGATCACGGTGAGCAATGACGAACTGGGCGCGGCGATCAAGGATATCTATGACGACACGCGGTCCATCACCGAGCCATCGGGGGCGTTGGCGGTGGCGGGCATCAAGCGCTACGTGGCCACGCGCGGGGTGCGCGGGCAGGTGCTGGTGGCGATCGATTCGGGGGCGAACGTGAATTTCGATCGGCTGGGGGACTTTGCCCAGCGGGCGCTGCGTTTTGCTGAAGCCCTATAGCCGCTGCCCCAGGCAGCGGCTACAGGGTCGGGTTTACACCACCAGCGACAGCAACATGATAAAGATCAGGGCAACCACCGAGAGGATGGTTTCCATCATGCTCCAGGTCTTGAAGGTTTCAGCCACGGTCATGTTGAAGTACTGCTTCACCAGCCAGAAACCGGCGTCGTTGACGTGCGACAGGATCACCGAACCGGCACCGGCGGCCAGCACCAGCAGCTCGCGCGGCACGCCCGGGATCAGGTCCACCACCGGGGCGACGATGCCGGCGCCGGTGATGGTGGCCACGGTGGCGGAACCGGTGGCGATACGAATCACCGCCGCTACCAGCCAGGCCAGCAGGATCGGCGAGACGTGGGCCTGCACGGCCATTTCACCAATCACGTTGCCCACGCCGGTGTCCACCAGCATCTGCTTGAAGCCACCACCGGCGCCCACGATCAGGATGATCGCGGCGGTCGGTGCCAGGCTCTGGTCCAGCAGCTTCATGATCTTGGCGCGGTCGAAGCCACGGGCAAAACCGAAGGTGTAGAAGGCCAGCAGCAGGGCGGCCAGCAGGGCGGTGATCGGGTGGCCGATCAGGTCCATCCACTGGCGGAAGATGTGGTCAGCCGGCACGAACACGTCGGCGAAGGTCTTCAGCAGCATCAGGAACACCGGCAGCAGCACGGTGATCAGGGTCACGCTGAAGCTGGGCAGGTTCTCGTGCTGGGATTCCTTGGCGATCTGGTCCATCAGCTCGGTCGACGGGTTGCCCGGCACGTACTTGGAGATGAAGCTGCCGAACAGCGGGCCGGCGATGATGGCGGTCGGCAGGCCGACGATCAGGCCGTAGAAGATGGTCTTGCCGATGTCAGCCTTGAACACCCCGATGGCCAGCAGCGGGCCCGGGTGCGGCGGCACCAGGCCGTGGACCACGGACAGGCCGGCCAGCAGCGGAATGCCGATTTTCACCAGCGACACGCCGGAACGGCGGGCGACGATGAACACCAGCGGAATCAGCAGCACGAAGCCGATCTCGAAGAACAGCGGGATGCCCACCAGGAACGCCGAGCACATCATGGCCCAGTGCACGTTGCGCTTGCCGAAGGCACGGATCAACGTTTGCGCGATCTGGTCGGCGCCGCCCGAGTCGGCCATCAGCTTGCCGAGCATGGTGCCCAACGCCAGCACGATGCCGACGAAGCCAAGCACGCCGCCGAAGCCGTCCTGGAAGGATTTCATCACCTTGGCCACCGGCATGCCGGAGGTCAGGCCAAGGAAACCGGCGGCGATGGTCAGCGCCACGAACGGGTGAACCTTGAACTTGGTGATCAGCAGCACCAGGCCGATGATCGTGATCAGGGCGTCGAGCAGCAAGTAGGTGTTAGTCGGTAGACCCAGCATCGGGGTATGCCTCTTCTTGTTGTGGTCGGTGCAATTCTAGTTGGGATAGCGCTGTCTTGTGCGGGCTCATGAATCAGGCCGATTGCGACAGCGATGCGTCTTGGTTGTGCAGCCAGGCGTCGACCTTCTCTGCCAGGGTGGCGATGGGCAGCGTCGCGTCCAGGGGCAGGGTCAGCACTTCGCCCTTGGGCGATTCCAGGGTGGCGAACTGGCTGTCGATCAGGCTGGCAGGCATGAAATGGCCCGGGCGGTGGGAAACGCGGTCAGCTGCTTCCTCGCGGGTCAGTTCCAGGAACACGAAGCCCAGGTTGGGCACGGCAGCGCGCAACTTGTCACGGTAGGCCAGCTTGAGCGCCGAACAGGTCAGGATGGCGCGTTCGCCACTGGCCACGCACGCACTCATTTCCTCGCCGAGGCGGGTCAGCCAGCCGGCGCGGTCGTCGTCGTTGAGGGGGATACCAGCGGACATTTTTTCGATATTGGCGGCAGGGTGGAACACGTCACCTTCAATCAGGCGACCTCCGCTACGGTGACAGATAGCATCGCCGACGCTGCTCTTGCCGCAGCCCGCAACACCCATCACCACGATTGCGGAAAGAGGGAAAACCATCGGTATCTCCTGCAGGAACAGCGCGTGCAGGGGATCCTTGTAAGGCTACCCCGGCGGCTACTGCACCCTGATCTTATTGATATGTTTTGAGCAGCCCTTGCTCGGGGAGTTGCACACGATGAAATAATTTCATCATTGCCCTGTGCTAAAGACAGCGCTACCTTAGCCGCCACCCCTATTAATGGCAAGTCGAAAACAATAAGACCCATGACCCGCACCGGCTCTCGTACTACCGGTCGCCCGACGCTTTCCGAAGTCGCACGGCTGTCCGGCGTTTCCCCGATTACCGCTTCCCGCGCGTTGCGGGGGGTGCCCACCGTCGCCCCGGAACTGGCCATCAAGGTCCACGAAGCCGCCCTGCAACTGGGCTACGTGGCCAACCCTGCGGCCCGCGCGCTGGCGTCGGCGCAGAGCCAGTCCATCGTGGTGCTCATTCCGTCGCTGTCCAACCAGCTGTTCATCGACACCCTGGAAGCCATCCACGACGTGATGCGCCCCCGGGGCCTGGAAGTGCTGATCGGCAACTCCCACTACGACATCCATGAAGAAGAAAACCTGATCCGCAACTACCTGGCCTACCAGCCACGGGGCCTGTTGCTGACCGGTTTCGAGCGCACCGAGGCCGCGCGGCGCATGCTCGCCACCAGCGGCGTGCCCTGCGTGCACATGATGGAGCTGGACGCCACGCCCGGCATCACCTCGGTGGGCTTTTCCCAGGAGCAGGCGGGCGCCGTGGCCGCGCGCCACCTGCTCAGCCGTGGGCGCAGGCGCCTGGCCTACGTGGCCGCGCAGCTCGACCCGCGGGTGCTGCAGCGCGGCGACGGCTTCCGCCAGACCCTGCAGGCCGCCGGCTGTTTCGACCCGGCGCTGCAACTGATGGCGCCGGCGCCGTCGTCCATCGGCCTGGGCGGCGAGCTGTTCAATGACCTGCTGCGCCGCCACCCGGACGTCGACGGCATCTTCTTCTGCAACGACGACCTGGCCCAGGGCGCCATCCTCGAAGCCTCGCGCCAGGGCCTGAAGATTCCCGAGCAGGTGGCCATGGTCGGCTTCAACGACCTGCCGGCCTCGGCGCACCTGGTGCCGCGCCTTACCTCCATCCGCACCCCGCGCGCCGCCATCGGCCGCCAGGCGGCGCACCTGCTGCTGGGGCTGCTGGATGGCAAGCCGATGACCCTGCCTACCCAGGACCTGGGGTTTGAACTGGTGGTGCGCGAAAGCTGACCGTAGCAGCGGCCGCGAGGCCGCGTCCGGGGGGCGCGCACCGCTAATGGCGCTTTGCTTGCAACCCCACACTTGCTGGCTATGCTCAGCAGGTGAACCGGGAGTTGCCTTGTCAGGGAAGAAAGCACAGGGAATGTCGCGCCAGCCTTGCTTCACGCCCCCATTCCATTCGTCGTGCCCCGAAGTGCGTTGCTTCTGCATTTAACCATTGGGTTTTCAAAAGTAACCGGACGCTTGAGGTCTTCGAACCATGTTTGACTCCCACCGCAAGGCCGATGTGGCGGAAATCGCGCGCCTGACCGCCGAACTGGAGCATGCCAACGCGCGCCTGGCTGCCATCAGCCGGTCCATGGCCATGATCGAGTTCACCCCCGAGGGCCTGATCCTCGATGCCAACAGCAACTTCTGCAAGACCATGGGCTACAGCGTCGAAGAGATTCGCGGCAAGCACCACCGGCTGTTCTGCGCCGACGGCTTCCACAAGAGCGAGGAATACCAGCGCATGTGGCAGACCCTGCAGCGCGGCGAGCCCCTGAGTGGCACTTTCGAGCGGCTGGACAAGAGCGGCCGCGAGGTGTGGCTGGAGGCCAGCTACATGCCAGTGCTGGGCCCCAACCGTGAGGTGCGCAGCGTGATCAAGGTGGCGGCCGACATTTCCGACCGCGCGCACCTGGAACATGAAAGCGAAAGCAAGCTCAAGGCGATTGGCCGCTCCATGGCGGTGATCGAATTCAGCCCCGACGGCCGCGTGCTCACCGCCAACGACAATTTCCTCCAGGCCTTGCACTATTCGCTGAGCGAGGTGATCGGCCAGCACCACAGCATGTTCTGCACCCGCACCGAAGCCGAATCGCCGAACTACAAGGCGTTCTGGGCCTCGCTCAACCGCGGCGAGTATCATTCGCACCGCTTCGAACGGGTCGACAAGCACGGCCGCGTGGTCTTCCTCGAAGCGTCCTACAACCCGATCTTCGATCCCCACGGCCGCCTGTATAAAGTGGTGAAGTTCGCCAGCGACATCACCGCACAGATCAACACCCAGCAATCCGCCGCCGAAGCCGCCCACGCCACGTCGGTGCAGAACGACGCCTGCGCGCAGAAGGGCTCGAGCGTGGTACGCCAGACGGTGGACGTGATCAAGGAAATCTCCAACGACCTCAACGAGGCAGCGCGCAGCATTGATGCGGTGAACCGCCAGTCAGAGAACATCGGCAAGATCGTGCAGACTATCCGTGGCATCGCCGACCAGACCAACCTGCTGGCGCTCAACGCCGCCATCGAGGCGGCGCGCGCCGGTGAGCATGGCCGCGGCTTTGCGGTGGTGGCCGATGAAGTGCGCAGCCTGGCGGCGCGCACCAGCCAGGCCACGGTGGAGATCGTCGACGTGGTGCGGCAGAACCATGACCTGTCCCTGAGCGCGGTGGCCAGCATGCAGTCGAGCCTGAGCCGCACCGGCCTGGGCGTGGAGCTGGCCAACGAGGCGGGCGAGGTGATCCTGGAAATCCAGGAAGGCTCGCGCCACGTGGTGGACGCGATCAGCCAGATCAACTCCACCCTGCAGCTGCACTGACACCACACATTCCGTAGCCGCTGCCGCAGGCTGCGCTGGCCCTCAATGACGCTGGGGATCTCCAGTGTACTCAGGGGCCAGCGCAGCCTGGCGGCAGCGGCTACGGAGGCAGGGTGTTCAGGCGTGGGGAGGTGTCGGCCAGGCCGGCATCTCGCCGCGCACGCCTTCGTACCACTTGCCCATCTGCAGCAGCCATTCATCGGCGAAGCGTGGCCCTACCAGCTGCAGGCCCACGGGCATGCCGTGCTCGGTAAAGCCGCAGTTGATCGACAGCGCCGGCTGCTCGCCCATGTTCCACGGCAGGGTAAACACGATGTGCTCGAACGGCTGCTGCGGGTCGTTGCCCGGTGACGGCCAGTCGGCGGGGAAGGCCTCGACCTGGTTGGTGGGGCACAGCAGCAGGTCCACCTCGTCGAACACCGCAGCGGCGCGGCGGCGCATCTCGAAGGTCTGGTTGAAGCCCTGCACCGCCTGCACGGCAGTGAAGTCGGCGGCGGGGGCGGCCCACTCGCGTATATAAGGCAGCACCTTTTCGAACTGCGCGCTGCCCATGGCGCTCAGCTCGGCCCATTGCCGTGCGCGCCAGAAACGGTCCATGCCGTCCAGCAACGTACGGTCCATCAGTGGCGCCACGGTTTGCAGGCGTGCGCCGTGGGCCTGGAAGTGCTTGGCGGCGGCCTCCACCAGCGCGCAGGTGCGCGCCGACGGCGTGAAGCCCACGCCAGGGTCGAGCAGCACCCCCACGCGCAGGCCGCGCATCGACGGCGGCGCCAGTTTCCAGTCCAGCGCCTGGGGTGCCAGGCTGGTGGCGTCGCGGCTGTCGGGCAGCGACAGGTAGCGCATCAGCAGGGCGCAGTCGTCCAGGCTGCGGGTCATGGGCCCGGCGCAGCGGCCGGTGTAGTAAGGGTCGATGGGGACGCGCCCCAGGGTCGGCTTGAACCCCACCAGCCCGCACCAGCCGGCCGGCAGGCGGATCGAGCCGCCTATGTCGGTGCCCACGTGCAACGGGCCATAGCCGGCGGCCGCCGCAGCGGCGGCGCCGGAGCTGGAACCACCGGTGTTGTTGGCCAGGTTCCAGGGGTTGCGGGTGACGCCATGGAAGCTCGACAGCCCGGACGACAGCATGCCGAAGTCCGGCACCGTGGTCTTGCCCAGCACGATCGCCCCGGCTTCGCGCAGCCGCGCTGCGGGGGGCGCATCCTGGGCGGCGGGTTGCAGCACGGTGGCGGCGCTGCCCAGGGGAATGGGCTGGCCTTGGGTGGCGATCAATTCCTTGAGGGTCACCGGCACACCGTCCAGCGGCCCGCGCGGCAACCCCCGGGCCCAGCGCTCGGTGGCGCCGCGGGCCTGTTCCATCACGCCCTGCGGGTCGAAATTCCACAGCGCGTTGATGTGTGGTTCCCAGCGACCGATGTGATCCACCAGATGCTGGTAATACTCCAGCGGCGACAGCGTCTTGCTGGCGAACATGGTCAGCAGCTGCGCTGCCGGCAGATCATGCAGATCGGTCATCACCCTCACTCCCTGAACGTGGCTTTGCAGGAAGCGTAGCAGCAACTGTCTTTGTGGGAGCTGGCTTGCCAGCGAGCTTTTTGGGCCTGAACAGCTCGCTGGCAAGCCAGCTCCCACGGGCGTCGTTAGTGAGCGATGTTCTCCAGCGCCAGGTTGCGGGTCCTGGGCCCAAAGCCGCCGATGGTCAGCGTCACGATCAGCATGCTGCTGACAATGAACGCCAGCACCCCCGGCGTGCCGAAATGCTCCAGGAAAAAGCCGATCATCAGGCTGCTGAACACCGTGGACAGGCGGCTGAACGAGTAGCAGAAGCCCACGGCGCGCGCGCGAATGTGGGTGGGGAACATCTCGCTCTGGTACGAGTGGTAGCTGAAGGTCAGCCAGGCGTTGCAGAAGGTGATCATCACCCCGCAGACGATCAGCCCCACGGCGCTGGTCTGGAACGCGAACAAGGTGCCGAACAGCATGGTGCCCAGCGCCGACCCGACGATCTGCCATTTGTTCTCGAAACGGTTGGCGATGCGCACGAACAGCAGCGGCCCCAGCGGGTAGGCCAGGGTGATGACGAAGGCATAGCCCAGGCTGTGGGTGACGCTGACGCCCTGGCCCGACAGCAGCGCCGGCAGCCAGTTGCCGAAGCCGAAGAAACCGATGGCCTGGAAGATGTTGAAGACGATCAGCATCAGCGCCCGGCGGCGGTAGGGTGGCTGCCAGATGTCACGGAAATGGCCCTGGGCTTCCACCGGCACCGCTTCCAGCTGCGGCGTGGGCAGTGCCTGGCCGTGGTCGCGCTGGCAGCGCGCCTCGATAGGCGCCAGGATCGCCTCGGCCTCGTCGAAGCGCCCGTGCTGGGCCAGCCAGCGCGGCGACTCGGGCAGGCGCGAGCGCAGCCACCAGATGATCAGCGCGAACAGCGCGCTGGCCAGCACCACCCAGCGCCAGCCCGAAACCCCCAGCGGCGCCTGGGGCACCAGCCACCAGGACATCAGCGCCACGGCCGGCACCGACAGGAACTGCACGAAAAAGGCAAAGGCGAACGCCGAGCTGCGCATGCGCTTGGGCACCAGTTCGGACAGGTAGGCGTCGATGGTCACCAGCTCGATGCCCAGGCCGATGCCGACGAAGAAGCGGCAGACGATCAAGCCCAGCGCGCTGCTCTGCAGGCCCATGACCACGGTGGCCAGGGTGTACCAGACCAGCGCGAAGGTGAAGATGGCCCGGCGGCCGAAGCGGTCGGCGATGGGGCTGAGCAGGCTGGCGCCGAAGAACAGGCCGAGGAAGGTCGCGGAGGCGAACGCCGCCTGGTCGGACAGGCCGAACACGCCCTGGTTGCCGGCGGCGAAGATGCCGTCGCGGATCAGGCCGGGGCTGATGTAGGCGGTCTGGAACAGGTCATACAGCTCAAAGAACCCGCCAATCGATAGCAGCGCCACCAGCTTCCACAACGTCGCCACGGCGGGCAGGCGGTCGATGCGCGCCGAAATCAGCGCGGCGCGGTCGGGGGAGGCGTGGGTGGACATGGGCGTGAATCCAGGCGGGTGGAGCGAGGATGATACTGATTGTTGCGCGGCGATAGATTGCTAAATATGAGTCAATATGGCGAATTTATTGCGATCCCGTAGCAGCTGCCGCAGGCTGCGTCCCCTGCCCACGCATAATTTCAAGATTTGTTGCGTGGCTGGGGGGGACGCAGCCTTCGGCAGCTGCTACCTCCTGTGGGAGCTGGCTTGCCAGCGAGCTGTTGGGGCCATAAAAGCTCGCTGGCAAGCCAGCTCCCACAAGACAGTTGCTGCTACGGGTTAATCGTCGTTGTCGGCCATTTGGTTGAGGTACTTGCCGCGGTCCGGCGTGAAGGTCACCATCATGCCCGTGCGGCTGCAGGTCAGGGTGGTCTCGCGATCGGCCTGCACCTGCAGGTCCTCGCCACGCAGGCCCTGCCACTGGGCCAGGTATTTCAGCGCGCCGTATTTCTCCTTCTTCTTCAGCGCGCGGGCCACGCCGCCTTTCCAGCCCAGCACCGGCAGTTCGCCGGCGCGGCATTGCTCGGCCAGCTCGGGCATCTTCTGCGCGCGCTCACGGCCGATTTCCCAGCAGCGGATCAGTCCTTGATCGGGGCCCTGCCAGGTTTCTTCCCACGTCAACTTGGGGCGCACGGGGACGGTGATTTCACGGGAGACCAGCATTGTCGGGGCTTATCCTTGAGCACGTGGGTGTGTGGATCCAAAATATCCCAAACGATAGTCTCAGTGCCAGCCTGGATATGTATCAAATGTGATGCGAATCACCCAGCAGGGGCTGGCCGGCGAAGTTGCGCCCGCGCGCGCCCTGGGCCGAGCGTTGCACCAAGGCGGCCCAGCCGCTGTCGTCCAGGCCATAGTCGGCCAGCTCGCGGCTCACGCCCAGGCGGTCGAGCAACGCTTCCAGCTGCGTGGCGCCAGCTTCGGCCACCTGGCTGGCGTCGACGCCGAACACCCGTGCCAGGCTTTCGTCGATGTCTGCGCCGTGGCCCACCGCCCAGCGCAGCACCCGGGGCAGGCTGAACGAGCAGGCGATGCCATGGGCCGTGCCCTGTTCCAGGGTGATGGCGTAGGAAATGTTGTGCGCCAGCGCCGTGCGCGTGTTGGAAAACGCCAGGCCCGCCCAGGTCGCGGCCTGCAGCATGCGGCTGCGCAGGTGCAGGTTGTCGAGGTCGTCGGCCAGGCGCGGCAGCACCTCGATAATGGTTTTCGCCGCCGTTTCGGCGTAGTGCAGCGACAGCGGGTTGCGCTGGGTATTCCAGATGCTTTCCAGGGCGTGGGACAAGGCGTCCAGGCCCGTGGCGACGGTCAGCCCGCGCGGCAGGCTGCGGCCCAGTTGCGGGTCGCACAGGGCCACTTCCGGGTACAGCCGCTCATGGGCCAGCGACAGCTTGCGCTGGTTGGCCGGGTCCCACACGGTGGCCCAGCAGGTCACTTCGCTGCCGGTGCCGGCCGTGGTGGGGATGGCGATGATGGGCAGGGCGCTGAAGGATTGCGCACGGCCTTCCAGGTAGTCGAGGGTGCGGGCGAAGTCGCCTTCGAACGCGGCCAGGCACTTGGCGCTGTCGATCACCGAGCCACCGCCCAGGGCCACCAGCACCGGTGGTTGCTCGGCGGCGCAGCTGGCCGGGTACAGGCGCGCGGCGGCGTCGCGCAGGAAGTCGATGTCGGGGTTCTCGCGCACGTCGTCGATCACCAGCAGCGGCGCGCCGGCCTGCTGTGCCAGGCGCTGGGCCAGGCCGGCGAACAGCGGGTGGGCGTAGGTCAGCAGCACGTAGGGGCGGCCGTTGATGAACTCGGCGGTGCGCTCGAAGGCGTCGACGCCAAATTGCAGGTGCACGGGGTTACGGTAGGACCACATCGAAGGGCTCCTTGAAATAGATGAAGGTTCAGGCCAGGCGTTGGCGCGCCCAGCCGGACAGGGCGTCGATGGCGACGATGGTCACCAGCAGGATCAGAATCAGCATTGCCGAGCGCCCGTACTGGAACAGTCGCAGGGCGTCGTACAGCGCCTGGCCGATGCCGCCGGCGCCCACCAGGCCGAGCACCGAGCTCATGCGCACGTTGCGGTCGAAGATGTACAGCACGTAGCCCACGGTCTCGCGGCCAATCGACGGCCAGCCGGCGAAGAACAGCGTCTGGATGCGCCCGGCGCCGGTGGCGCGCACGCCTTCGTAGGTGCCTTCGGGCACGCGTTCCAGGCTTTCGGCGATGAATTTGGCCAGGAAGCCCAGGGTGTGCACCCCCAGCGCCAAGGTGCCGGGCAGCGGGCCGAGGCCGATGGCGGCGACGAAGAACAGCGCCAGCACCAGGTCGGGGGTGGCCCGCGACACGCTGAGCGCTTCGCGCACCAGGGTGAAACACACCCGGTTGGGCGCAAGGTTGCGGGCGGCCAGCGGCGCCAGGATGAACGCGCCGACACAGGCAATGGCCGTGCCCCACAGGGCGGTGGCCAGGGTTTGCAACAGCAGGAACAGCGAGTGCGGCAGGTCGCTGAAGTCGGGGCGGGTGTAGCGCGAGAAATACTCGGCGATGTCCTGCAGCGCGTAGCCCAGGCCGTCCACCGACAGGTCCAGGTGCATCACGCACAGCCCGGCCACCGCGAACACCGCGGCAATCAGCAGCGGCGCCGGGTTGAACGGGCGCTTGGGCAGGGCAGGCAATGGGGTCGCGTGCATGTCAGATGATCCTCTTGCGCAGGGCAGCGCTGATACGGTCCAGGGTCGATACCACCAGCAGCACGGCCAGCATGATCAGCAGCAGGCGCGGGAAGTCATACAAGCGCATGGACATCACCAGGTCGTAGCCGATGCCGCCGGCGCCGACGATGCCCAGGATGGTGGCGGCGCGGAAGTTGTGGTCGAGGATGTACATCAGCGCGCCCAGCAGGTCCGGCAGCGCCTGGGGCAGGTGGGCGAAGCTGCGCACCTGCAGCCAGCTGGCATTGTGGGCGACCAGGCCTTCCACGGCCTTGTCGTCCACCACCTCGATAGCTTCGGCGAAGAACTTGGCCATGAAGCCCACGGTCACCACCGCCAGCGCCATCACCCCCGGCAGCGGGCCCAGGCCCAGCGCGGCGACGAACACCAGCGCCCAGATCAGGTCGGGCAGGGCGCGGGTGAACGACAGCAACAGGCGCGCGGCGCGGCCCAGCCACGGCCGAGGCGTGGTGTTGCGCGCGGCGATGATTGCCAGCGGCAGGCTGACGAAGGCGGCGAGCAAGGTCGCCAGGAAGGCGATCTCGAAGGTTTCCAGCAGCTTGATGCCCAGCTGCGGCAGGTAGCTCCACTCCGGCACGGTCACCAGTTTGCCGGCGAACTCGGCGAGGTTGCCCAGCGAGTGCAGCAGCTTGAGCGGGTCCATCTCCACCAGCGGCGCGCTGGCCAGCAGCAACACCAGCAGCATTGCCACCAGGCCGATCAGGCGCCAGGGCGCGCGGCCGTCAGGCGTAGGCCAGCAGAGCCGGGACGGGCTGCGCATGGGCGTCTCCTTCACGTTGATAGATGTGCGCCAGGGCGTTGCGGTCCAGCTGCGCGGGCGGGCCGTCGAAGACGATGCTGCCTGCGTTGACGCCGATCACCCGGTCGGCGAAGCGCTTGGCCAGGTCCACCTGGTGCAGGTTGAGGATCACGGTGATGCCGTCCTCGCGGTTGATGGCGGCGAGCATGGCCATGACTTCCTCGGTGGCCAGCGGGTCGAGGCTGGCCACCGGCTCGTCGGCGAGGATGACCTTGGGCTGCTGCGCCAGGGCGCGGGCGATGCCCACCCGTTGCTGCTGGCCGCCGGACAGTTTGTCGGCGCGCTGCCAGGCGCGCTCGGTCAGGCCGACCCGGGCCAGCAGGCGCGTGGCCAGTTCCACGTCGTCGCGGCGGAACAGGTGCAGCAGGCTGCCCAGCCACGAGCGCCGGGCCAGGCGGCCGGTCAGCACGTTGGTCATCACCGACAGCCGGCCCACCAGGTTGAACTGCTGGAACACCATGGCCACGCCGCTGCGCACGTGGCGCAGGTTGCGCGGCACCACCTGCACGCCATCGAACAGAATCTCGCCGCCCTGGATGCTTTCCAGGCCATTGAGCGAGCGCAGCAGCGTCGACTTGCCGGCGCCGGACGGGCCGAGAATCACCACGAAACTGCCAGCTTCGATGTCCAGGCTGATGTCTTTCAGGGCCTGGTGGCCGTTGTCGTAGTGCTTGCACACGTGGGTCAAGCGGAAGGCCGGCATGGCGCGCTCCTGTGGCTGCATCACTTGAGCAGGGCGTCGCGGCCCAGCCCCAGCGAGGTGATCATGTCGCGGATCGGTTGGTAGTCGGCCGGCTTGGCCTCGGTGTAGCGGATGTACTTGCCGTAGCCGGTCACCTGCATGTCCTTGTGGGCGTTGTAGAAGGCCTCGCGGATCTTGGCCTTCAGCTCTGGGTCAAGGTCCTTGCGGTAGGTCAGCGGCGAGTCGGGGATGTCCATCGAGGTTTCGATGATGCGGTTGCTTTGCGGGGTGATCAGGCCTTTTTCCAGCAAGATCTTGTAGGAAATGTCATTCGCCGCGGCGGCGTCCACCGCGTGGTTCTTCACCGCCAGCTGGGCGGCGTCGTGGGAGCCGGCGTAGGTAAACTTGCCGAAGAACTGCGCCGGGGTCTGGCCGGTGCGCTGCTTGAGGATGTAGCTGGGCACCAGGTTGCCGCTGGTGGACGCAGGCTCGACGAAGGCGACGTTCTTGCCTTTGAGGTCTTCGAGCTTCTGCACCGGCGAGTCGCCCGGCACCACGAAAATGCTCTTGTAGATCGAGCGGCCATCGGGGCTCACGCCCACGGCAAAGGCCTCGGCGCCGGCTTCCTGCTCGGCGAGGATGTACGACAGCGGGCCCAGCCAGGCGATGTCCAGGCGCTTCTTGCGCATGGCTTCGATGACGCCGGCGTAGTCGGTGGCGGTGTACATCTTCACGTGCACGCCCAGCTTCTTCTCCAGGTAGGCGCGCATGGGTTCGAAGTGCTGGATCATCTCCTCGTTGTTCTCGGCCGGAATCAGGCCCATCACCAGGTCACGGGCCTGGGCCACGCTGGCGGCGCAGGTGAGGCAGGCCACGGCGGCGATTTTCTTCAGCAACGGCTTCATCGGTGCGTCTCTTTCGGTGACTGATGAGCGAATGTTGCAGAGGCGATATGACAATTGATGCATGAATTTGATAGCTATGTACGACCTAAACCATAGCCTCAGGGAATGCACTGATGATCTACGCCCAACTGCGCGCCTTCCTGGCGGCGGCGCGAACCGGCAGTTTTACCGAGGGCGCGCGGCTGCTGAAGATCACCCAGCCGTCGATTTCCAAGCAGATTCGCGAGCTGGAGGAGCGCTGCGGCGAACCGCTGTTCGACCGCACCGGCCGTCAGGTGCGCCTCACGCCGCTGGGCGTGCAGGTGATGGCCAGCGCCCGGCGCATGATGGATGCCGAGGTGGACGCGCTGCAGTTGCTCAGCGACGTGCGCGCGCTGGGTTCGGGGCATCTGCGCATTGCCGCCGTGGGGCCCTATCACCTGGTGGAAATCCTCCACGAATTCCACCGGCGCTACCCGCGGGTGCAGGTCAGCGTCGAGTTCGGCCATTCGCAGTACGTGCACGACGCCGTGGAGAACTTCGACGCCGACCTGGGCGTGCTGGCCAGCCAGCAGCCCGGCAACGGCCTGGCGCGCCTGCGCTACCGGCAGTGCCCGCTGATGCTGGCGGTGCCGGCGGACCATGTCCTGGCCAGCCGCGCCAGCGTGGCGTTGACCGAGCTTGAGGGTGAGCCGGTGATCCACCGCGAGGCGGGCTCCTCCAGCCGGCAGATCTTCGAGGCGGCGTGCCAGGCCGCGGGCGTGCAGCCGGCCAGCGTGCTGGAAATCGGCAGCCGCGAGGCCATCCGCATTGCCATCGCCAAGGGCATGGGCATCGGTTACGTGTCCCAGGACGAGGTGGTGCCCCATGAGCGCATCGTCATCGTGCCCTTTGCCGAGCAGCAGGGGCTGCTGACCAACGCCACGCTGGTGTGGCGCAAGGAGCGGGGCGCCAACACCATCATCAGCGCGTTCCTGGAGATTGCGCGGGCGATGTAACCGCCGCGGCTTTTGTGGGAGCTGGCTTGCCAGCGAGCTGTTGGCGGGCAAAAACTCGCTGGCAAGCCAGCTCCCACAAAGGCATCCACAATTTCCAGTGATATCGTTATGCATTAACGATATTTAAATTTCGGTTCTTATGCCTATAGAGTTTGGTCATCACCTACTCGTACTCAATAGCCAGAGCCGGAGCCCAGCATGTCCGCCTTATCTTTCGCCCCCCTGCCGTCCCAGACCTTCGAAGTCCGCCCCCTGCAAGGCCTGGTGGGCGCCGAGATCGTTGGCCTGGACCTGAGCCGGCCGCTCAATGACGAAGACTTCGCCCGCGTGCACCGCGCGCACCTGGACTACCACTTGGTGGTGTTCCGCGACCAGCACATCACCCCGCAGCAGCAGATCGACTTCAGCCGCCGCTTTGGCGTGTTGCAGATCCACGTGCTCAAGCAGTTCCTGCTGGCCAACCACCCGGAAATCCTCATCGTCTCCAACATCGTCGAGCACGGCCAGCCGGTCGGCCTGGGCGATGCTGGCAAGTACTGGCACTCGGACCTGTCCTACAAGGAACTGCCAAGCCTGGGCTCGATGCTGTACGCCCAGGAACTGCCCAGCGAGGGCGGCGACACCCTGTTCGCCGACATGCACCGCGCCTGGGACAGCCTGCCGCAACACCTGCAGGACGCGGTGGAAGGCAAGCAGGCGGTGCACTCGTACACCGCCCGCTATAGCGAGGGCAAGAACGCCGCCAACTGGCGCCCGACCCTGACCGCCGAGCAGCTGGCACAGGTGGTCACCGTCAGCCACCCGGTGGTGCGTACCCACCCGGAGAATGGCCGCAAGGCGCTGTTCGTCAGCGAAGGTTTCACCACCCACATCGTCGGCCTGCCCGAAGACGAAAGCCGCGACATCCTCAACCAGCTCTATGCCCACAGCGTGCGCCCGGAAAACGTCTACCGCCACCAGTGGCAACCCAACGACATGGTGTTCTGGGACAACCGTTCGCTGATCCACCTGGCTGCCGGCACCCCCGAGCACCTGCGCCGCAAGCTGCACCGCACCACTATCCAGGGCGATGCGCCGTTCTGATCCGGGAGTCACCATGAACGCTGTACTGCAAGGCCACACGGCCAGCGATGTGTTACCTGCGCAGGCAGGCCATCAGGCGACCCCTGAAGTCCTGCTGCAAGTGAGCAACGTCAGTCTCGAATACCGCACCCCCGAACGCGTGGTGCGGGCCACTCACCAAGTCAGTTTCGAAGTCGATCGCAGCGACCGCTTCGTGCTGCTCGGCCCTTCGGGCTGCGGCAAGTCGACCCTGCTCAAGGCCGTGGCCGGCTTCATCAAGCCCAGCGAGGGCGAGATTCGCCTGGGTGGCGCCACCGTCACCGAGCCGGGCCCGGACCGTATCGTGGTGTTCCAGGAGTTCGACCAGCTGCCCGCCTGGAAGACCGTGCTGGAAAACGTCATGTTCCCGCTGCTGGCCTCGCGCACCCTCAAGCGCAAGGAGGCCGAGGAGCGTGCGCGCCATTACCTGGAAAAGGTCGGCCTCAGCGCCTTCGCCAACGCCTACCCGCATACCCTGTCCGGCGGCATGAAGGCCCGCGTGGCCATCGCCCGCGCGCTGGCCATGCAGCCCAAGATCCTGCTGATGGACGAGCCCTTCGCCGCCCTCGACGCCCTGACCCGGCGCAAGATGCAGGAAGAGCTGCTGGAACTGTGGGACGAGGTGCGCTTCACGCTGCTGTTCGTCACCCACTCCATCGAGGAGGCGCTGGTGGTGGGCAACCGCATCCTGTTGCTGTCGCCGCACCCGGGCCGGGTGCGCGCCGAAATCAACAGCCATGAATACGATCTGCAGAGCCTCGGCGGCGTGGCCTTCCAGGCCAGTGCCCAGCGGATTCACCGGCTGCTGTTCGACGAGGCCCAAGGGCCGGTCGAGCAGGACCTGGGTTTCCACGACATCCGCATCGCCTACTGACACCGGAGCCTTGCCATGAGCCTGCAACCGCCTGTGCGCGCCGAATACGAAATCGAGCTGGAACCCTTCACCCAGGCCGCGCTGACCCGCGACATTTCCCTGGCCCAGCGCATCTGGCAACAGGGCTGGGTGCGCAAAACGGTGATCATGATCGCCCTGGCGCTGATCTGGGAAATTGCCGCGCGCATCCAGAACAACGACCTGCTGCTGCCCAGCTTCCTGCAGACCGCCCACGCCTTCATCGACGGCATCGCCACCGGCGAGCTGCTGGGCAAGGTGTGGATCTCCCTGACCGTGCTGATCAAGGGCTACCTGATCGGCATCGTCCTGGCGTTCGGCCTGACCACCCTGGCGGTGTCGACCCAGCTGGGCCGCGACCTGCTCAGCACCCTGACTGCCATGTTCAACCCGCTGCCGGCCATCGCGCTGCTGCCGCTGTCGCTGCTGTGGTTTGGCCTGGGTGACAACAGCCTGATCTTCGTGCTGGTGCACTCGGTGCTGTGGGCGCTGGCGCTCAACACCTATTCGGGCTTCCTGGCCGTGTCGGAAACCCAGCGCATGGCCGGCCGCAACTATGGCCTGCGTGGCCTGCGTTTCGTCTGGTACATCCTGATCCCGGCCGCGCTGCCGTCGATCCTGGCAGGCCTGAAGATTGGCTGGGCGTTCGCCTGGCGCACCCTGATCGCCGCCGAGCTGGTGTTCGGCGCCTCGTCGGGCAAGGGCGGGCTGGGCTGGTACATCTTCCAGAACCGCAACGAGCTGTACACCGACAAGGTCTTCGCCGGCCTTGCGGCGGTGATCATCATCGGCCTGCTGGTGGAAAACCTGCTGTTCAACACCTTCGAGCGCCTGACCATCAAGAAATGGGGCATGCAGCGCTGATACGCCACTCTCTCCACTAAATACGTGAGCATTCAAATGGCCAAGTTATCCCGCCTTTCCATCGCCCTGGGCCTCGTCGGTGCCGTGCTCGGCACCAGCGCCCACGCCGAAGGCAAGATCAGCATCGCCCAGCAGTTCGGCATTGGTTACCTGATTCTCGACGTGGTGCGCGACCAGCACCTGATCGAAAAGCACGGCAAGGCCGAAGGCATCGACATCACCGTGGACTGGAACAGCATCTCCGGCGCCACCGCCATGAACGAAGCGCTGCTGGCCGGCGCCCTGGACGTGGTGTCGGCCGGCGTGCCGCCGATGCTGACCATCTGGGACCGCACCAAGGGCCGCCAGAACGTCAAGGCCATCGCCTCGCTGGGCTCGATGCCCAACTACCTGCTGACCAACAACCCCAACATCAAGACCCTGAAAGACTTCACCGACAAGGACCGCATCGCCGTGCCGGCCGCAGGCGTCGGCTTCCAGTCGCGCACTCTGCAGATCGAAACCGCCAAGGTCTTCGGCGACGCCGACTTCAAGCGCTTCGACAACTACTCGGTGAGCATCCCGCACCCCGACGCCACCTCGGCGCTGATCGCCGGCAGCTCGGAAATCACCGCGCACTTCTCCAGCCCGCCGTTCCAGTACCAGGAACTGGAAAACCCGAACGTGCACAAGGTGCTCAGCTCCTACGACGTGCTGGGTGGCCAGGCGACGTTCAACGTGCTGTACACCACGCAGAAATTCCACGACGAAAACCCCAAGACCTACAAGGCGTTCTACGACGCGCTGGCTGAAGCGTCGCAGTACATCAAGGCGAACAAGGCCGAGGCGGCCAAGACCTACATCCGTGTGGAGCAGTCGAAGTTGCCGTTGGCGTTGGTGGAGAAAATCGTCAACGACCCGGAGATCGACTTCACCATCGTGCCGCAGCGTACTGGCGTGTATGCCGATAAGTTGAATGAGCTGGGGGTGTTGAAGAACAAGGCTGCCAGCTGGAAGGATTTCTTCTTTGAAGAGGCGCAGGGTGGGGCGGGTAGCTGACCCGTCAGCCACCCTGTAGCCGCTGCCGCCAGGCTGCGCTGGCTTTTGCCAACACTGGAGATCTCCGGTGAGGCATGGGGCCAGCGCAGCCTGCGGCAGCGGCTACGCTCACCGCACCAAGCGTTGCCACCAAGGCTTAACCCGCAAGCGCGGCATCGTCGGCGCAATCACCGGCATGTCCCTCAACCGTATCCACGGCTCATCCTGCCAGTGCAGCACGCTCAGGGCTTTGTTGGCCTGCGGCCATTCCAGAATGCTCAGGCTTGGTTTTTCGGCGTTGATCTCGACTTCGGCATGCAGCAATGCCGGCACCACCTGCAAGGTGATCCAGCGCCGCAGTCGGCGGTTTTCCGGGTAGTAGTGGTAAACCAGCAGGGCATAGAGCCCGGATTCGCTGACCAGCAATGTGTCTCGTTCTTCGCCGTGGCAGCGCAGGAACAAGGTGCGGTATTGGTCGGTGTCGAGTTTGCGCAGGGTGCGTTCGGTGAGGGGGTAGCCGATGAGGCGACCGATATCCTGGGCGCAGAACCAGGCTTTGGATTCGTGGATCAGGGCGTGGAGGGGGAGGTTGTTGCGGGTGAAGAGGGTAGGTTGCATCGTGCAGTTCCTCGATAGTCATTATCAGACTCCCGTCGCCAAACGGGGTGGGCAGAGCCGAGCGGGTTGGCGAACCGGCGAGGACCGGCAGACCCGAAGGTCTCCCACACGACCCTGCCCATAACGGGCGCAGCCATGCATCGGGCACAAAAAAACCGCTTTCGCGGCGTGCCCGCCTCGGTCAGGTCGCCAAACCTGAGTCGCTGAATTTGCAGCGACGAGGGGGAAGGGTAACGAGGTGAGGGGTGGGGTGCAAGGGTGAGGGTGCTGGGTGCCTGTCTTTTTGTCGAGGTGAGGCTAACGGCGCTCTTGAGATCGCGCGCCGCCCGCGCGGCGCTCGATCTCAAGGGCGCTGCAAAATCATCGCCATGCACCTGTCAGCCCTGACGCGCCCTCCGGCCAACCCCGTAGCCGCTGCCGCAGGCTGCGCTGGCCCTTGGTTACGCTGGAGATTTCCAGTGAGGCATAGGGCCAGCGCAGCCTAGCGGCAGCGGCTACGCGGTTGTATGTATCAGCACATGAATCAGGACTTGGCGGGCTGCCAACCACCCCCCAACGCAACCATCAACCCCACGCTAGCCTGCAACCTGCGCGTCTGCACATCCTGCAACTTGCGCTGCGCATCCAGCGCCGCCGTCTGCGCCGTGACCACGTCCAGGTAGTTCACCGCACCGGCTTCATAGCTGTTCATGGCCAAGGTCTGCGACTGGGTCGCCGCATCCACTGCCGCCTGCTGGTCGGCCGCTTCCTGCTTCAAGTCACGCAGTTGCGAGAGGTTGTCTTCCACCTCGCGCAGGGCTTTCAACACGCTGCCGCGGTAGTGGGCGCTGGCTTCGGCGAACTCGGCCTTGGCCTGGTTCTCGGCGCCGGTCAGGCGGCCGCCGGTGAAGATCGGCAGGTTGACCACCGGGCCAATCGCCCAGAAGCGGTTGGTGGCGCTGAGCACGTTGCCCACGCCCATGTCCTGGCCACCGAAATAGCCGCTCAGGCTGAAGTCGGGGTAGAACGCAGCCTTGGCCACGCCAATGTTGGCGTTGGCAGCGAACACCCGGCGTTCGGCGGCGGCGATGTCAGGGCGGCGTTGCAGCAAGGTGCTGGGCAGCTCGGCGGGCACGTCGGGCAGGGCCGGGAATTTGCTGATGGCCGCCAGCTGGAAGGTGGTCGCCGGCTGGCCCACCAGCTCGCCGATGGCGTGCTCGGTGAGGTTGCGCTGGTTGACCACGTCGTCCAGTTGCGCCTGGGCCTGGGCCAGTTCGCTTTGTGCGCGGGTCATGTCCAGTTCGCTGGCGATCTGGCCTTCGTAGCGGTCGCGGGTCAGGTTCAGGGCCTGGGTGTAGTCGTCCAGCGAGGCCTTGAGGATGGCCTGCTGGGCGTCCAGCCCGGCCAGGGTCAGGTACAGGTTGCTGAGCTGGCGCTGCAGGCTCTGGCGCGCCACTTCCAGGTCGTCGGCCGAGGCCTGGGCCTGGGCGTCGCCGGCGGCCACGCGGTTGCGTACCTTGCCCCAGAAGTCGAGGTCCCAGTTCAGGGTGAAGGCCGCGGTGTTGGTGTTGTACACGTTGGGCTGGTCGCTGCCGCGCAGCGGTTTGTTCTCGGACTGGCGCTGGCGCACGCTGGAGCCGGTGGCGCCGATTTCCGGGAACAGGCCGCCGTGCAACTGGCTGGCGTAGGCCTGGGCCGCATCGAAATGCGCCAGGGCCGCGGCCAGGTCAGGGTTGGCGGTGATCAGCTTGCCCTGCAGGTCGTTGAGCTGCGGGTCGTTGTACAGCGTCCACCATTGCTGCGGCACGTGGTCGGCCGGCTTGGCAGCCTGCCACGGGCCGCTGTAATGCAGCGGGATCGGTGCGTCCGGCACCTTGTAGGTCGGCGCCAGCGAGCAGCCCTGGAGCACCAGGGCCATCGCCGCTACCAGGCGGTTAAGCTTTAGGGGCATGGGTGTCTCCTGCGTCGGCCAGTTTCACCGGGTCGTTCTCGCGCAGGGAGTCCGGCGGGTTGTCGATGACCTGGTCGGTGGGGGCCAGGCCCTGGTCGATGAACAGGGTGGCGCCCAGGTCCATGCCGATGTGCACGTTGCGCAGGTGCACATGCTTCTGCGCATCGACCACGGCCACCTGGGTGCCGGCGGCGCGGAAGATCAGCGCGCTGCCGGGAATGCTCACGCCCTGGCTGCCCGCAGGCACCTTGAGGGTGACCTCGGTGTAGTCACCGGCCAGCAATTCGCCCTTGGGGTTGTCGGCGACGAACTGGGCCAGCATGGTGCCGGACTTGGCGTCCACGGCGTTGGAGTTGCCCACCAGCTGTGCATCGAACTGCTCGCCCGGGTGCTCCGGCACGGTCAGGCTCACGTGCATGCCGGTGCGCACGGCCGCGGCGTAGTTCTGCGGCACCGGCACGTAGAGGCGCAGGCGGTGGGTGTCAGCCACTTCGAAGAGGTCCGGGCCGGTGTCGGCGTCGGCCTTGATCAGCTGGCCGACGTCGGTGTTACGCGCGGTCACGGTGCCGTCGAACGGCGCACGCAGGGTCTTGTAGTTGGACAGGTCGGTGAGGCGCGCGTAGTCGGCGCGGGCCGCCTCGACGTTGGCCTTGGCGGCGTCGGCGTTGGCGACTTTCTCGTCCACTTCCTGTTGCGAGACCGAATGCGTGCTCAGCAGGTGTTGCCAGCGCGCGGCGCTGGTCTGTGCCAGTTTCTCGTCGGCCTGTTGCTGCAGCAGGTGCGCGTGGGCCTGGGCCAGTTGTTGGTCCAGGTCCGGGCTGTCGATTTCGGCCAGCACCTGGCCGGCCTTCACCGGCGTGCCGATGTCGGCTTTCCAGTCCTTCAGGTAGCCGCTGACCCGGGCGTGGATCATCGCCTGGCTCCAGGCTTCCAGGTGCGCCGGCAGCACCAGGGTGTCGCCGGTGGTGTTGTGGATCGGCTGGAACACGCTGACGATCGGCATCGACTGGGCTTCGGTCCAGCTCGCCACATTGTCATCGTGACGGGTCCGGGCGGCCAGGCCGCCGGCCACCAGCACGGCGGCCAAGGTCAGGCCGCCGACGCCGAGCACCATCAGGCGCTTGCGCGAAGGCTTCTTTGCGATGGTCGGTAGGGAATCAGACGACATGGGACGTTTCTCCAACGGGAAGCTTGGCGGTGCGGCGTCCATGCACGAGGCTGAACACCACCGGAACGAAGAGCAGGGTGGCCGTGGTGGCCAGGATCAGGCCGCCGATGACGGCGCGACCCAGTGGGGCGTTTTGTTCCTGGGAGATGGCCAGCGGCAGCATGCCGATGATCATCGCCAGGGCGGTCATGCACACCGGACGGAAGCGGGTGAAACCGGCCTCCATGGCGGCCAGCAGGGCGTCGCCGTGCACCTCCAGGCGTTCTCGACAGAAACTCACCACCAGGATGGAGTTGGCGGTGGCCACACCCATGCACAAGATGGCCCCTGTCAACGCCGGTACCGATAGCGAGGTGCCGGACAGGAACAGCATCCAGACGATGCCTGCCAGGGCAGCCGGCAGCGCGGTGATGATCACGAACGGGTCGAGCCAGGACTGGAAGTTGACCACGATCAGCAGGTAGATCAGCACCACCGCGCCGAGCAGGCCCAGGGACAGGCCGCTGAAGGCTTCATGCAGGGCGTCGATCTGGCCGTGCAGGGTGATGGTGGCGCCCTTCGGACGGTGCGGGGCGGCCAGGTCGATGGCCTTCTGGATGTCGCTGGCGACGCCGCCCAGGTCACGGCCTTGTACGTTGGCGTAGATGTCCAGGGTCGGCTGGATGTTGTAGTGGGTGACCACCGCCGGGGTGTCGACGCGGTGGATGGTGGCCAGGCCGCCGAGGATCTGCGATTGGCCGTTGGCGCCGGTCACCGGCAGGGCTTCAAGCTCTGGCATGCTGTCCAGGCGGTACTGCGGCGTTGCCGCCACGATGGAGTAGCTGATGCCGTTTTTCGGATTCAGCCAGTACAGCGGCGATACCTGCGAGCTGCCGGCCAGCGAGGCGACCATGGAGTTGGTCACGTCGCGTTCGGTGATGCCCAGGCCGTTGGCGCGTTCACGGTTCACGTCCACTTGCAGTGTCGGGTAGCCGTTGGACTGCTGGATGCGCAGGTCGGCGATGCCACGGATGTGCTTCAGCGCGCGCTGCAGTTCCAGGGCGTAGGCATGGTTGGCGTCGTTGTCCGGGCCGGAGATTTTCACGTCCAGCGGCGCCGGGGCACCGAAGTTGAGGATCTCGCTGCTGATGTCAGCCGGCAGGAACGAGAAGGTGCTGCCCGGGAAGCTTTCCGGCAATACTTCACGCAGTTTCTTCACGTAGTCGGCGGTTGGCTTGTGGCCTTCCTTCAGGGTCACGGAGATGTCGCCGTCCTGCGGGCCGGTGGTGCCGCTGGCGCTGTAGGCCATGTCGATACCGCTGAGCGGGATACCGATGTTGTCGATCACGGTGTCCAGCTCGTTGGCCGGCACCACTTGACGAATGCGCGCTTCGATACGGTCGAAGGCGGCGGCGCTTTCCTCGATACGGGTACCCACCGGCAGGCTGACGTGCAGCGACATGGCGCCGGCGTCGGTGGCCGGGAAGAAGTCTTCACCCAGGGTTGGCAGCAGCGCGAAGGACGCCAGCACGCAGACCATGAAGCCGATCAGGAAGCGCTTGCGGTTTTCCAGGGCCAGGGTGAGGACACCGTGGTAGCTGTCACGCACGTTGCTGAAGCGCTTCTCGAAGCCTTGCTGGAAGTTCAGCAGGCTTTGCACGAACGCGCCGTGCTTGGGTTTGTGCTGGTCGCCTTCGTGGTGGTTGAGCAGGGCGTTGTCCGGGTGACGGCCTTCGCCGGCCTCGACCACGTGGGGCTTGAGCAGGAACATCGCCAGGGTCGGCACCAGGGTACGCGACAGGATGAACGACGACGCCATGGCGAAGATCACCGCCAGCGCCATCGGGCGGAACAGGTAGCCGGCAATGCCTTGCAGCATGAACATCGGCACGAACACGATGCAGATACACAGCAGGGAGACGAAGGCCGGGCCGACGATCTGCTTGGCGCCGTCGAGGATGGCATCCTTCACCTGCTTGCCTTGCTCAAGGTGCCAGTTGGTGTTCTCGATGGTCACCGTGGCATCGTCCACCAGGATACCGACGGCCAGCGCCAGCCCCCCGAGCGTCATCACGTTGAGGGTCTGGCCGCTGACCGCCAGCAGGGCAATCGCCGACAGTACTGCCAGGGGAATCGAGGCGGCGATGATGATGGTCGAGCGCCAGCTGCCCAGGAACAGCAGGATCATGGCGCTGGTCAGCAGGGCGGCGATGATGCCTTCGCGGGCCACGCTGCCCACCGATTCCTTCACGAACACCGAGGCGTCGCCCAGCATCGAGGTTTTCAGCGACGGCGGCAGGGTCTCGTTGATCAACGGGAACATGTCGCGAATGCTTTGCACGATCGACAGGGTCGAGATGTTGCCGTTTTTCAGGGCCGGCATCAGCACCGCGCGACGGCCGTCCACCCGCACGATGTTGGTCTGTGGCGGCGAGCCGTCACGCACGTGGGCCACCTGGCCAACGGTGATCACGGCGCCGTCGACGGTCTTGATCGGCAGGTCGTTGAGCTGCTCGATGGCGTCCGGGCTGTTGTTCAGCAGCACGGTGTATTCATCGCTGCCCAGCTTGGCGGTACCCACCGGCACGATCTGGTTCTGCGCGGCCAGGGCGTTGCTCACGTCCTGCGCCGACAGGCCCTTGGCGGCCAGCGCCTGGGGGTCCAGGTCGAGGGTGATCTGGCGCTGCTTGCCGCCCATGGGGGTCGGCATGGCCAGGCCCGGCACGGCGGAAAGCGGCAGGCGGATGGAGTTCTGCACCAGGTCACGAATACGCGCTTCGGACAGGGTGGGGCTGGAGAACGCCATCTGCAGGATCGGCACCGTGGAGGCGCTGTAGTTGAGGATCAGCGGCGGCGTGATGCCCGGGGGCATCTGCTTGAGCACGGTTTGCGACACCGCGGTCACCTGGGCGTTGGCGGTACGGATGTCCACGCCCGGCTGGAAGAAGATCTTGACGATGCCCATGCCCGGCAGCGATTGCGACTCGATGTGCTCGATGTCGTTCACCGTGGTACTGAGCGAGCGCTCGTAGGTATAGATCACCCGGCCGGCCATGGCGTCCGGCGACAGGCCGGTGTAGGACCAGACCACGGCAATCACGGGGATGCCGATGTCGGGGAATACGTCGGTAGGGGTCCGCATCGCGGACAGGGGCCCGATGATGCAGATGAATATCGCCAACACGATAAACGTGTACGGCTTGAGCAATGCGGTCTTTACCAGCCCTAGCATGCCAGGAACCTCCAAAGGGTTTGCGTATGCTGGCAAGTCTTGCTGGAACCACCTAACACAAGCCTTTCATGAAGGTGAAAGATGTTTTAAGGCGCAACTGAAATTCGTTTCACGGTGATTCATTGGTGTTGAAAGAGGGCGGTCATCACACTTGGCATCGATCGAAAACGACCTGCCAGGGCAGGCCACTTCCAACACATTTGAGGAATACCCCATGAATGCGAAAACGCTAATGCTGGTGCCCATGCTTGGGCTGGTCGGTCTGCTCTCGGCCTGCGCCGGGCCCATGCCTGCGCCTAACCCGAACGACGCCTGGGTGGGTTTGAAAGAAGAAACCCAGAACTCGATGCTGGCCGAACAGGTTGACGGCAAGAACCTGAAAGATGGCCGTTACTTCCAGGTAAAACCGGGCGAGCACAAACTTGAAGTGCTGCTGTACGAAGAAAGCACTGCGCAACAGGACGACCAGACCTGCCGCGCCACTATTGATTACAAGGGCTTCAAGCAGGGCAAGCACTACACCTTGGTGGAGAGCAGCCTGGGTGACACCAACCTGCGGGCTGATTTGAAGAATGACCAGGGCAAGACTGTTGCTTCGACTGACAACTTCGATTGCATGTCGGGCTGAGGCTTGCGCGGTAACCAAAGGCCCTGGCGCTTAGCGTGATGGGCCTTTTTTTGTGTCCAGCCCAGACTGTCTTGTGGGAGCTGGCTTGCCAGCGAGCTTTTATGGCCCCAACAGCTCGCTGGCAAGCCAGCTCCCACAGGATGTAGCAGTCTCTGTAGCAGCGGCCGCAGGCCGCGTCATGGGCGTACAAAAAAGCCCCGGGCCAGTGGCGCGGGGCTTTTGGGTATTGCCAATCCGTTGATCTCAATCAGTACGCACATGCACCGTTTCGCGCAAGCTGTAACCGAACCCGCGCAAGGTCTGCAGGGCGTTGGGTGCGTCCAGGCGGGCCAGCTTGCGGCGCAGGTTGCAGATGTGTCGCTCGATCAGCGCGCTGCGCGAGTCATGGGCCGCGCCCCACAGCTGTTCCTCGATCAGCTCGCGGCTCACCGCGCCGGGACGCTTTGCGAGGATGGCCAGCAGCCGCTGTTCGCTCACGGTCAACGGCTGCTGGTGGGCGCCGCGGCCCAGCAGCAGGCGCGTGGTGGACAGCCACAGGCCGGCCTCGGCGTCCACCGCGGGGCTGAGGTGGTCGCGCAGCAGGGCGTGCATGCGCGCCTGCAGCTCGATGAACAGCACCGGCTTGGTCAGGCACAACTCGGCGCCGGCGCGCAGGGCCGCCACCCGTGCCGGGCCATCGTCCTCGGCCAGCAGCACCAGCACGCGTGATTTGCGCTTGCGCGTCAGGCAGCGCGCCAGCAGATCCGGCTGGGCCTGCTGCAGATCCAGCAGGATAAAACCGTAGTTGCTGTCCGCCAGGGCCCAGTCGGCTTCGTGGGGCTTGGCCTCGACGACGCGTTGGCCGCTGTCAGCAAAGCCGCGCAGCAGCTGTTCGTCTCGGGTATCGGCGATATAGAGCAGATTCATGTGGATCACACTCGCGCTTTGCTTTGACGGCAATGCAGTGCCAGGCTGGCACCGCCCTGTTGGCTGTTGCCCACTTCCAGGGTGAACCCGTGCAGGTTGACGATGGCCGCCACGATCGACAGCCCCAGGCCGAAGCCGGGTTGGGTGTTGTCGTCGTCGCAGCGGTAGAACCGTTGGAACACCGCCTCGCGTTCTTCCTTGGGAATACCGGGGCCCGAGTCCTGCACTTCAATGCAGGTGCTATCGAGTTCGTTGCGCGCGCGCAGCACCACCACGCCACCGGGCGGGGTGAACTTGATCGAGTTGCTCAGCAGGTTGCCGATGGCTTCGAACAGCAGCGCGCGGTCGCCATTGAGGCTGGGCAGTACCTGGGGCGAATCCAGCTCCAGGCGCAGCTCGCCTTCCTCTGCCAGCGGCAGGTAGAAGTCGTGCAGTTCATGCAGCAGCGGCAGCGGGTCGAACTCCACGAAGCCGGAGCGACGCTGATGGTCCTCCAGTTCGGAAATGCGCAGCAGGCCGCGGAAACGCGCCATCAGGGTGTCGGTCTCGGCGATCACGCCGTCCAGTTGCAGGGCGTGGTCGGAATCCACCCCGGCCTGCTGCTGGATGCGATACAGCTGGGCGCGCAGCCGGGTCAGCGGCGTGCGCAGGTCGTGGGCGATGTTGTCGCACACGCCCTTGACCTCCATCATCAGCCGCTCGATGCGGTCGAGCATGGCGTTGACGATGGCCGCCAGCATGTCCAGCTCGTCGCGGCGGTTGGACAGCGGCAGGCGCTGGGTCAGGTCGCCGGCGACAATGGCGTCGGCGCTGTCCTGGATCGCGCGGATACGCCGTATCGGCCGCCTGCGCAGCAGGTGCCAGCCCGCAGCGCCGGGGATGATGGTCAGCGAGATGCCCCACAACAGGGCGTGGAGAATGATCCGCGTCACCGCGAACAACGAGCCGTTGTCACGCACCAGCACCAGCCAGCGACCGTCCTGGGTGGCCATGGCCACGGCGTCGCAGCCCTGCTGGGGCAGCTTGGGGTCGTCGGAGTCGATGCAGTCATCCAGCTCGTAAATGTTGCCGTCCAGGGCCACGCCCTTGGGAATTTCCCGCAGGTCGCCGCCAACCGGGCGCAGTTGTGCGTCGAACAGCCCGTAGGCGTCGTAGGCGCGGTTGTCGAAGGTCTCGCTGGCCGACAGCGCGTCGTCCAGGGCCTGGCCGCTGAAACGCGAGAACAGGTGCTGGCGCTGCATGAGCGAATGGCGCGCCAGGCTGTTGAGGTAGTCCGACACTTCGTAATAGAGCACACCCATGAGGATGCAGCTCCAGGCCACGAAGAGAAAGCTGTACAGCGCCAGCAGGCGGCTGCTGGACGAGCGCCAGCCCTTAGAGGGGTTCGGCAATGACATAGCCGGAGCCCCGAACGGTCTTGATCAGCGCAATGGCGCCAGGCGGATCGATCTTCTTGCGCAGGCGGCCGATGTGCACGTCGATCAGGTTGGTGCCCGGGTCGAAGTGGTAGCCCCAGACTTCCTCGAAGATCATCATGCGGGTCAGGATCTGCCCAGCGTTGCGCATCAGGAATTCCAGCAGCTTGTACTCGGTGGGCAGCAGGTTCAGGGCCTGTTCGCCACGGCGCGCTTCACGGGTGATCAGGTCCAGCTCAAGGTCGGCGACCTTCAGCGTGGTGTCGACGTCGGCGACGGTGCTCTTGCGGCGCAGCAACACTTCGACGCGCGCGGCCATTTCGTCCGAGGCGAAGGGCTTGGTCAGGTAGTCGTCGCCACCGGCACGCAGGCCACGCACGCGCTCGTCCACGTCGGACAGGGCGCTGATCATCAGGATCGGCGTGGACACGCCAATGGTGCGCAAGGTGGTGACAATGGCCAGGCCATCCAGCTCGGGGAGCATGCGGTCCAGGGTGATAACGTCATAGTTGCCGCTGACGGCCTTGACCAGGCCCTCGCGGCCGTTATCGACCCAATCAACTTCAAGGCCGTGGCTGCTCAGTTCGGCCACGATTTCCTTGGCTGTCACGGCATCGTCTTCGATGGTCAAAACGCGTGTCATGGTGTTGTACCTGGGATTTCGGCTATTGAGTGGCCATTGTGCCGATTTTTACCTGTCGCCTTGCTGAAGTTTATTTCATCTGGAAGTCGGGCGGCCTGATGGCTCTAAATCAAGGGTTCCAGCGGGTGTGGGGTTTGTATCGCCGGGGTATCCCATGTGTTACACGATATTTCTAAAGCTGGGTCGGGGCCAGTCGATGACACATGAACCATCTTCCGTTAAAGGAATTTTTCCCTATGACCAGCATCAGCAGCAACATCGCGTCGGGCCTCGTGGTCACGACCACCACGAGCAAGACCGCCGCCGCCAGCACCACCAGCACCGACGATAGCACCACCACGACCAGCACCGACGGCAGCAGCACCTCGGGCACTTCCTCCACCAGTTCCACCAGCGCTGCTGGCGGCGCCTCGGGTGCGGGCGGCGGCGGTGGCAGCGGCAGCAGCAGTAGCAGCGACAGCAGCTCCAGCAGCGCTTCGGAAACCGTGACCGAGCTGCAGAAGGAAATCGCCCAGCTGCAGAAGACCCTGCAAGCCCAGGAACAGGCCGTGCAAGCAGCCCAGCAGGTCAAGGACGAAAGTGCCAAGAGCACCGCCGTGGCCAGCGCCCAGGCAGAGGTCTCGTCGACCAGCGCACAAATCGCCGCGCTGACCTCCGAGCTGGCCCAGGCCCTGACGGACGAAGGCAGCAGCACTACCGGCTCCACCGTCAACACCACCGCATGATGTTTTGGGGCCAGGACTCGTGCAGCCGCACATATGGGCTAGGCTTAGCAGAATCTGCAAAGCCTGGACTCTGGAGTGTTTCGATGCTGGCCCCAGCCAAACCGGTGAACGAAGCCGAGCGCGTGAGCACCTTGCGCGCGATGAACATCCTCGATACCGCACCCGAAGAGCGGTTCGATCGCTTGACGCGCCTGGCCCGCAGGCTGTTCGACGTGCCAATCGCGTTGGTCAGCCTGGTGGACGTCAACCGCCAATGGTTCAAGTCCTGCCAGGGCCTGAGCGCCAGCGAAACGCCGCGTGATATTTCGTTCTGCGGCCATGCGATCCTCGGCGACCAGGTGCTGATGATTCCTGACGCCACCAACGACGAACGTTTTCATGACAACCCGCTCGTGGTGGGCGATCCGCATATCCGTTTTTATGCTGGTTGCCCGCTGCGGGTGGGCAATGGCGCCAAGATCGGCACGCTGTGCCTGATTGACTCGCGCCCGCGCATCCTCGATGCCGAGGAGCGCGAGCTGTTGCGCGATTTGGCGAGCATGGCCGAGCAGGAAATCGAGGCGCTGCAGTTGGCGACCATCGATGACCTGACCCAGGTGTCCAACCGCCGTGGTTTCGAGGCCCTGGCCGAGCACGCGCTGAGCATCTGCAAGCGCATGAACACGCCAGCGTCGCTGCTGTTTTTCGATTTGAACGATTTCAAGAAGATCAACGACACCTGGGGCCACGCCGAGGGCGACCGGGCGCTGGTGGCGTTCGCCGAGACCTTGCGCGAGGTGTTGCGCGAGATGGACCTGGTGGGGCGCCTGGGCGGGGATGAGTTCGTGGCCCTGCTGATGGGCTCCAATGCCCAGGATGGCGACCTGATTGCCGAGCGGCTGAAGGAAGCGCTGGCGCGCAAGAACGCCGAGGCCCAGCGTGGCTACGACATTCGCTACAGCATCGGGCGGATCGAGTACGACCCGGCCAGGCACGATTCGATCAAGCGCTTGCTGGCCGAGGCGGATGCGGCCATGTACGCCCACAAGCAGGCCAGCCGCCGGCATTGACCCTGCACGGCAGGGTCAATGCGGCGTGGCAGGGCAGGTCAGTCGACCTGGCGGCCGTGCTTGTCGGTCTTGTAGCGCAGGGCCACGGCAGGGGCTGCGGTGCCACGGCCGGTCTCGACCCAGTTGCGCAGGCGGGTGGCGTCGGCGAAGGTGGTGAATTTACCGAAGGCATCGAGGATGACCATGGCCACCGGGCGGTTGCCCATGGTGGTCAGCAGCACCAGGCAGTGCCCGGCCTGGTTGGTGAAGCCGGTCTTGGTCAGGCGGATGTCCCAGTTGTTCTTGTTCACCAGGTGGTCGGTGTTGTGGAAGCCCAGGCTGTAGCTGGGTTTCTTGAAGAACACGGTCTTCTCGCGGGTGGTGCTCAGCTCGCGCAGGGTAGGGTAGTGCTGGGCGGCGATCAGCAACTTGCTCAGGTCGCGCGCGGTGGACGTGTTGTTGATGGACAGGCCAGTGGGCTCGGCGTAGTGGGTGTGGCTCATGCCCAGGCTGCGCGCCTTGGCGTTCATGGCGTTGATGAAGGCGCCATAGCCGCCTGGGTAGTGCTCGGCCAGGGTGGTGGCGGCACGGTTTTCCGAGGACATGAGGGCGATCAGCATCATGTCGTGACGGGTCAGCTCGCTACCCAGCTTGACGCGCGAGAACACGCCGCGCATCTCCGGGTTGTGGCTGATGTCCACGTCGATCATCTCGTTCATGTCCTGCTTGGCGTCCAGCACCACCATGGCGGTCATGAGCTTGGACACCGAGGCAATCGGCACGACGTTGTCGGCGCGGTTTTCGTAGATCACCTTGTTGGTGTCCAGGTCGATCAGCAGCGCGCTGCCCGAGGCCAGGTGCAACTGTGCGGGATCTCGTTGGGAAACAGGTTTTTCGGCAGCAACAGCGTTCGACGTGACGGCAGCAGTACCTGTCAGAACAAGCAACAGGCTGAGGATAGAAAGGGAGGTTTTCACGTGTAGCGCTCGCTAAAAAGTAGATAAGCCGTTTGTGACGGGTTGTTCTTGAAAAAACGCAGTAGTTTATGAGTATGGCTCAGCAACTGTCGATTGCCTGGCGGGCTTAAACCCCTGTAATAAAAAAATAAAAGTGATATTTCATCTTCGCTCGCCGTCCAAGGGCGGTCCGGCGGATATCTGCTTCCAAAAACGCTAAAAAACGACTCGGGAGTCGCGCAATGCTTAAGGGTTTCTTCAGCAAGGATTACAGGGCACTGCTGCTGTGGAGCAGCGTCATCGCGGTGGTCCTGCTGTTGTGTGCGTTCATTCAAAAACCGCTGGACGCCCTGGCCTGGGTGCAGGCGGTGGCGGTGGTCATCGCGCTGATGCTGGCCATCGCCGTGCCGGCGTTGCAGCGCAAGCAGGAAGCGGCCGCGCAGCACAAGCAGTGGCGCGAAGGGCAGGTGGGTTATGCCCGGCGCCTGCAGTACCTGGTGCTGGAGTTCCAGGAACTGCTCAACCAGGTGGGCGTGAGCATGGCGCACTGGCGTGCCACCGACCGGCACCGGGTGCAGGCGGTGCTGCAGGATTACCTGCACCGGCTGTTCGAGTCGCACAAGCATGACAACAACGACGACCGCATTGTCATCGCCCATGAGCTGCGCCAGGTGGTGAATGCCTTGATCGACGAGCTGGAAAGCGGCCGCTCTGATCGCGCGGTGCTGCAGGGCCTGGAAAAGCGCCTGCAGAAACTGGCCCAGCGGGCGCAGGCGAACGTGCTGATGGCTGAGCGCGCCTGAGTCCCCGGCAGGCCGCGTCCCGGCCCGATGGGGTGCCTGGGACGCGGCCTGTGGCCGCTGCTACAGGCGCCCAATTAAAAAGCCCCGCGACGCAGGCGGGGCAAGGGGGTGCGAGAGCAACGCACGGGATAAATTCGCGGTGCAGGGTCAGTGGGTCACCGCCGGGGTGGCCGGTTGCTGACCCTTGAAGCTCAAGGACAGGGCCTTGGCCTGGTCCAGCGACAACAGGGGGCCGCTGAGCGGTTCGCCGTCCTTGACCACATACCAGCAGGCCAGCAACCCCAGGTCGCGAAGGTTGGCGGGAACGGCGCTGCCGATGACTGACATGATGCTGACGGTGTTCATGGCTGACTCCTGCGAAACATGTGCCCAGCTTAGGGCGATGCAGGAGCGCTGAGAAATCACCGCTTTCAATAGTGATCATTGACTCGACACATCAGCTCACCGCAAGCGCCCCAGGGGCGAATGCGGTGGCGATGCGTGTTACCAGCCCGGACGACCGTAGTAGTAGCGTGGCGGCGGTGGCGGCGCGTAGACAGGCTGCGCGTACACGACCGGCTGCGGCGCGTAGTACACCGGTGGCGGTGGTGGAGCGACGTAGACCGGTGGCGGTGGCGCGGCGTAGACCGGCTGTTGCACCACGACTTCGCGTGGCGCCAGGGCGGAGGTCACCACGGCGCCGACTACAGCACCACCTAGAACGGCACCCAACACACCTGGACCACCGTGGCCGTAGGCCGACGCTTGGCCCGTTACGGCCAGGGCGCCGACCAGCAAGGCAATCTTGGGAAGCTGACGAATCATGACTTGTTCCTCATATTACGATTCCAGTACCCGGGACCGGATGGTTGGTCCAAGGACTGTCGCACTACTATGACAGCGAATTTGTAAGAATCTGCGACGGTGTTTGGTAAATTTTGTGTAAGGTCTGGAACCACAGTGTCCTTACATTTCAGTTACATGCCAGTGATGGAGCCTTGCAATGCCCATGATTCCCACACGCGACACCGTACTTTGCATGTCCCTGGCCGGGCGCCCGGGTACGTTCGGCGTGCGTTTCCACAACCACCTGTATGAACAGCTGGGTCTCGATTATTACTACAAGGCTTGCAGCACCAACGATCTGCCGGCAGCGGTTGGCGGTATCCGCGCCCTGGGGATCCGGGGCTGCGGGGTGTCGATGCCGTTCAAGGAGGCCGTCATCGCGCTGGTCGATGAGCTGGATGCGTCGGCGGCAGCCATTCAGTCGATCAATACCGTGGTCAATGATAACGGTCATTTGAAAGCGTACAACACTGATTACATCGCCATTCGTCAATTGATTGACCGTCATGGCCTGTCGGCCGACACCACGTTGGCCCTGCGCGGCAGCGGCGGCATGGGCAAGGCCGTGGCCTCGGCGTTCCGTGATGCCGGTTTCACCCAGGGCACCCTGGTGGCGCGCAACCCCGAAAGCGGCCCGGCGTTGGCGCGGCAGCTGGGCTACGAATGGCGCCCGGAGCTGGGCGACCTGCGCCCGCAGTTGCTGGTGAACGTGACGCCGATTGGCATGAGCGGCGGCCCGGAGGCCAACGACCTGGCGTTCCCCGCAGAAGCGGTGGAGGCGGCCAGCATCGTCTTCGACGTGGTGGCGCTGCCAGCGTTGACGCCGTTCGTGCAGCTGGGCCAGGCGCTGGGCAAACAGGTCATCACCGGCCTGGAGGTAATTGCCCTGCAGGCCCTGGAGCAGTTCGTGCTGTACACCGGCGTGCGGCCTACCGACGAGCAGGTACGCCTGGCCACCGAATACGCCCGCGGCTGATCACTCCAGCCGCGCGAGCCGCTCTTCCAGGGCGGCGATGCGCGCCTCCAGGGCTTCCATGCGTTCCAGCGTGACGCCGCTGTCATGGCTGGCGCGCTCGCTGCCGGCGCTGTGCCGCGTGGCCAGCAGCGCGTCCATGTCCACCGGGCCGCCCAGGGCGTGGGTGTAGCGGTCTTCGCGCTGGCCGGCCTGGCGTGGCAGGTGCAGGGCGTAGCCGCGCGCTACCAGACGGTCGAGCTGGTGCAGCACCTGCTCGTTGTCCTCGAAGTCGTGCATGCGGCTGCTGCGGGTCAGCAGTTCGTTGACCGTCTGCGGACCGCGCAGGAACATCAGGCCCATCAGGATCACCTGCGCCGGCACCAGCTCCAGGGCCTTGTCCAGGCGCTGTTCCCAGCGGTCGGCGCGGCTGCCCATCACCAGTCGGGTCAGGCCCTGGCCTTCCAGCTGGCGCAGGCTGTTGCCGACCTCGCCCTGGGTGAGGTTCATCACCGGCTCGCGGCTGGTTTTCTGGTTGCAGGCCAGCACCAGCGCGTTCAGCGTCAGCGGGTAGGTCTCGGGGTTGGTGGCCTGTTTCTCGATCAGCGCGCCCAGGATGCGGATTTCGCCGGCGCTCAGGGTCAGGTGTTCGGTGGGGGACGCGTTTTCGGCTGACATGGGGCGCTCCGTGGGCATGAAGGTCGGCGGAAACGCCAGTATGCAATAAAACACCGGACGCCGCGCCGGCACAGGTCTATCATTGCCGGCTCACTGCCTTTTCAAACGTTATCAGGAGCTCCCATGAGCATTTCTCTGTACGCTGCCTCCGTTCCCGTCTTCAAGCAACTGCTGCTGGCCCTGGGCGATGTGCTCAAGAAGGCCGAGGACCACGCCGCGGCCCGCAACATCGAGCCGTCGGTGCTGCTGCAGTCGCGCCTGTACCCGGACATGTTCCCGCTGGTGCGCCAGGTGCAGATCGCCGTCGATTTCGCCAAGGGCGTGTCGGCGCGCCTGGCCGGTGTCGAAGTGCCGTCGTTCCCCGACACCGAGCAGAGCTTCGCTGACCTGCAGGCGCTGCTGGCCAAGGTGCTGGGCTTCATCGACGGCCTGGCCGCCGCGCAGATCGACGGCCAGGAAGGTCGCGAGATCGTGCTGCGCCAGGGCACCCCGAAAGAGAAGAAACTGAACGGCCAGACCTACCTGCTGCACTACGGCCTGCCGCAGTTCTTCTTCCACGTCACCACTGCCTACGACATCCTGCGCCACAACGGCGTGGAAGTGGGCAAGCGCGATTTCATGGGCGCCTACTGATCGCCCAAGGCTTCACCCCCTTGCCGTAGCCGCTGCCGCCAGGCTGCGCTGGCCCCTGAGTACGCCGAAAATATGCAGCGTGTTTCAGGGCCAGCGCAGCCTCCGGCAGCGGCTACGGTGGGCTGCGTCTGTTGTTCTATATTTTGCTTCTCCGAGGTTGCAATGCTGTTCCCCATTTTGCTGTTGTCGGCTGCCGGTTTCACCGTGCTGACCACAGAGTTCGTCATCGTCGGCCTGTTGCCGGCGATCGCCCGCGACCTGCACGTCAGCGTGTCCCAGGCCGGGTTGCTGGTCACCCTGTTCGCCTTTACCGTCGCCGCCCTCGGGCCGTTCCTGACTGCGTACTGCGCACGCTTCGAGCGCAAGCGCCTGTTCGTCACCATCCTGCTGCTGTTCGCCGTGGCCAACGTCATTGCCGCCCTGGCGCCGAATATCATCGTGATGGGCATCGCCCGGCTGATCCCGGCCCTCGGGCTGCCGGTGTTCTGGGCCCTGGCCAGCGAAACCGCCGTGGACATCGTCGGCCCCGACCATGCTGGCCGCGCCATCGCCAAGATCGGTTTCGGCATCGTCTGCGCCACCGTGTTCGGCATTCCCGTGGGCACCCTGATCGGTGACGCCCTGGGTTGGCGCGCGGCGTTCTGGATCATCGCCGGCGTGGCCCTGGCCAAGGCGTTGCTGCTCACGGTGTTCCTGCCTGTCAGCGCGCCACGGGGCGAGGAGCGCTCGCTGCGCTCGCAGTTCGCCATCCTGCGCAACCCGCTGATGCAGGGCCATGTGCTGCTGTCCATCGTGGTGTTCTGCGGCATGTTCACCGCCTATACCTACCTGGCCGATATCCTCGAACGCCTGGCCGGTTTCGATGGCGCGGTGGTGGGCTGGTGCCTGATGGCGTTCGGCGCCGTGGGCCTGATCGGCAACTCCCTGGGCGGCCGCCTGGTGGACCGCCACCCGCTGATTGCCTCGATGCTGTTCTCGGCCTTCATGGTCGGTGGCCTGGTGGCTGTGGTGCCGACCATTCATTCCACCTTCGGCCTGGCCGTGGCCCTGGCCATCTGGGGCGTGACCCAGGCGGCGCTGTTCCTGGTCAGCCAGGTGCGGCTGATCAAGGCCGCGCCCCAGGCGCCGGCGTTCGCGGCATCGCTGAACATTGCCGGTGCCAACCTGGGCATTGGCCTGGGCGCCATTGTCGGTGGCCGGGTGATCGACACCCTGGGCCTGGGCAGCGTCGGTTTCGCCGCCGCCGGCTTCATGCTGCTGTCCATTGCCCTGGCGTGGCTGATGATGAGCTCGCGCCTGGCCGCACCGGCCCCTGCCGCCTGACCTCAGCCGAACAGCTCCCGGCGCGCGCCCTCGGTGATGGCGACGATGCCGGGATGGCTGACCTTGCGCTCCACTGAAATCGCATAGAACGACTCGCGCACCGCCTCGGTCTGGCCCACCAGGGTCACCCGGTGCTGCGCCTGGATTTCCTCGGCGATCACGCTGGGGCCGATGAACAGGCCGCTGCCGGATTGGCCGAAGGCCTGCATCAGGGCGCTGTCGTCGAATTCGCCGACGATGCGCGGCTGGATCAACTGTTCGCCGAACCAGCGCAGCAGGCGGCTGCGCACCATGGTCTCCTGGCCGGGAATCAACAACGGCGCGCCTTCCAGGCTGGCCGGGAAGCCGGGGCCATACTGCGCCGCCAGGGCCGGGGTGGCGAAGAAACTGATGCCCGACTCCCCCAGTTTCTGGCTGTAGCCCTTGATGTCCAGGTGCGCGGGCATGGGGCTGTCGGAGATCACCAGGTCCAGGCGCTGCACGGCCAGGTCGGCCAGCAGGCGCTCCAGCTTGTCCTCGCGGCAGGTGATGTGCACGGCCTCGGGCAGGTGCATGCTCGGTGCAATCAACCGATACACAATCGACTTGGGTACCACGTCGGCCACGCCCACGCGCAGGGGCAACACCTGCTGGCCGGCCTGGCCGCGCAGCAGGGTCTGCAATTCGTTGCCTAGCTGGAACATTTGTTCGGCGTAGGGCAGGGCTTGGCGCCCGGCGTCGGTCAGTTCGAGCTGGCGGCCCACGCGCTGGAACAATTCGATGCCGAAGGTCTGTTCCAGCAGAGTAATCTGGCCGCTGATGGTCTGCGGCGTCAGGTTCAACTGCTCGGCGGCGCGGGTGATGCTGCCGGTCTTGGCCACGGTCCAGAAATAGTGCAGTTGGCGGTAATTGAGCATGACAGTGCCGATTCGTAAAAACCGAAGTATACCGGGCGAAAATACGAATTTTTCTGAGGTGTCAAAGTTTCTAGACTGCACGCTATCCACTCAACCGCATGAGCAGCGCCCCCATGGACTATCTTCTGCAACTCGCTTCCAGCCCCACCGCCTGGATCGCCCTGGCCACCCTGGTGGTGATGGAAATCGTGCTGGGCATCGACAACCTGATCTTCATCTCGATTCTTACCAACAAGCTGCCCAAGCAGTTCCAGGCGCGGGCGCGGCGCATAGGTATCGGCATGGCGCTGGTGCTGCGCCTGGGCCTGCTGAGCACCGTGGCGTATATCGTGCAGTTGACGGAGCCGGTAATTGACCTGTTCGGCCAGGCGTTCTCGTGGAAGGACATCATCCTGATCGCCGGTGGCCTGTTCCTGCTGTGGAAGGCGACGCGCGAGATTCACCACAGCGTCGACCCCCGCGCCCAGCAGGAGGCCAGCGTGGGTGGCAAGGTGGCCATGGGCTTCGTGGGGGCGATCTGCCAGATCCTGATGCTGGACCTGGTGTTCTCCATCGACAGCATCATTACCGCTGTGGGCATGACCGAGCACTTGCCGATCATGATCATCGCCGTGATCAGCGCCGTGCTGGTGATGCTGCTGGCCGCCGAGCCCCTGGCGCGGTTCATCAACGACAATCCGACGGTGGTGATGCTGGCCCTGGGCTTCCTGATCATGATCGGCATGACGCTGATCGCCGAAGGCTTCGGCGCCCATGTGCCCAAGGGCTACGTGTACACCGCCATGACGTTCTCGGCGCTGATCGAAGGCTTGAACATGCTGGGCCGCCGCGCCCGGCAGAAGCGTGAAGCCACGGTCGTGTCATAAAGGGGCCGTAGCCGCTGCCGCCAGGCTGCGCTGGCCCTCGAATACACGAGAGATCTGCAGGGTGGATCGGGGCCAGCGCAGCCTTCGGCAGCGGCTACAGGTGTGCAGCGTCAGCGGTTGCGTGGGGTGTGGTGTCGCGTGCAGGCTTGGTTGGGGCAGGGTGCTGGTGGCGGCGCGCAATGCGCATCACACCCCATAGCATGGCGGCGGCCACCAGGATCCAGGCGCCGATCATCATGACAATGGCCATGGTCAGGCTCATGGGTGCCTCCTTGTGTGTTCGGGGTACTACAGGTGACAGTCTAGTCGGTGGCGTGTTTCAGACTATTGACCAAAGGTCGCAGCCTTGGGTTGATTGGCTCTATGGCCAGGGTGAAACCGCACGCAAACGCTATACCCCGGCCGGGCTGCGGCCTATGATCAGGGCCCCGGCCGCCCGATGGGCGGCCTTCCACCGACAGTGAGGCTAAATTTTGCAGGGACTTGCCCGATTCCACACCCCCTTGGTCAAACGCTTCGCTCCGGTGCTTTTGGCTCTGGCCATGGCCGGTTGCGCCGGCCACAAGCCGGCACCGCCCATCAAGGGCCTGCCGGATCGGGTCGAGCTGAGCAGCGTGCCGTTCTTCCGCGGCGATGCCGAGCAGGGCGCCTCCATGGCCCTGGCCAGCGCGCTGTCGCAGCAGGGCGTGATCATTACCCCTGGCCTGCTGGACAAGTCCCTGCACCTGCCGGGCGGCGAGGACAAGCTGCAGGCCTCCCTGCAGGCCACGGCCCAGGAATACGGCATGGTGGTCTACCCCCTGGCCGACGACTTGCCGGCGTTGTTTGCCCAGGTGGCGGCCGGCTACCCGGTGCTGGTGCGCTACATGGAGGGCAAGGTCTGGACCAGCCCGCGCTACGCGTTGCTGGTGGGCTATGACCGCTACAAGCAGCATGTGCTGCTGCGTTCGGGCAACGATCGGCGCAAGTTGATGGATTTCGCCCGCTTCGATTCGGCCTGGAAGAGCGCCGGGCACTGGGCGGTGCTGGTGCAGAAGCCAGGGCAGTTGCCCGCCAACGTCGATCGCCAGCGCTGGCTCAAGGCTGCCCATGACCTGGGCCAGGCCGGCCAGGAACAGGCCGCGGCCCAGGCCACGCGTACCCTCGGCGCGCAGTAACGAAAACGGCACCCCAGGGTGCCGTTTTTTCATTGCCGAGCTTACACGCCCAAGCGGTCACGCAGGCTGTAGTACCAGGCGCCCAGCGCGGTCAGCGGGGTGCGCAGCAGTTGGCCGCCGGGGAAGGGGTAGTGCGGCAGGTCGGCGAACGCGTCGAAGCGCTCGGCCTGGCCACGCAGCGCCTCGGCCAGCACCTTGCCGGCCAGGTGCGTGTAGGTCACGCCGTGGCCGCTGCAGCCCTGGGAGTAATAGATGTTGTCGCCCAGGCGGCCCACTTGCGGCAGGCGCGACAGGGTCAGCAGGAAGTTGCCAGTCCAGGCGTAGTCGATCTTCACGTCCTTGAGCTGCGGGAAGGCCTTGAGCATCTTCGGCCGGATGATGGCCTCGATGTTCGCCGGGTCACGGGCGCCGTACACCACGCCGCCGCCGAAAATCAGGCGCTTGTCGGCGGTCAGGCGGTAGTAGTCCAGCAGGTAGTTGCAGTCCTCGACGCAATAGTCCTGGGGCAGCAGGGTCTTGGCCAGTTCGTCGCTCAGCGGTTCGGTGGTGATCACCTGGGTGCCGCACGGCATCGACTTGGACGCCAGCTCCGGCACCAGGTTGCCCAGGTAGGCGTTGCCGGCGACGATGACGAACTTGGCGCGCACGCGGCCGTTGGGGGTGTGCACCACCGGGTTGGCGCCGCGCTCGATTTTCACCGCCGGCGACTGTTCATAGATGGTACCGCCCAGGGATTCCACGGCCGCAGCCTCGCCCAGCGCCAGGTTCAGCGGGTGAATGTGGCCGCCGCTCATGTCCAGCATGCCGCCAATGTATTGGTCGCACGCCACCACTTCACGGATGCGGCGCTGGTCCATCAGTTCCAACTGGGTGTGGCCGAAGCGCTCCCACAGGCGCTTCTGCGATTCCAGGTGGCCCATCTGCTTGCTAGTGAGGGCGGCGAACACGCCACCGTCCTTCAGGTCGCACTGGATGTTGTACTTGGCCACGCGCTCGCGGATGATGCGCCCGCCCTCGAAGGCCATCTGGCCCAGCAGTTGCGCCTGCTTGGGGCCCACGGTGCGTTCGATGACGTCGATGTCGCGGCTGTAGCTGTTGACGATCTGCCCGCCGTTGCGGCCCGACGCGCCAAAACCGACGCGGGCGGCCTCCAGCACGGTGACCTTGAAGCCGTTCTCTAAAAGAAACAGTGCGCTGGACAGGCCGGTGTAGCCAGCGCCGATGATGCACACGTCAGTTTGCACTTCATCCTGCAAGGACGGGCGTGAAGGCGCGGCATTGGCTGATGCGGCGTAGTAGGACTGTGGATAGGGGGTGTTCGCCATTGCTGCAACCTCTGTTTTATATTTTTGACGTGTTGGCGAATCGTACCTGAGATGAAATCCGGATTCCAGCGCTAACTTGCAAGCGTGTTTTGAGCAAAAATTTCGGTTATTCAGTAAGTTAGCTCAAAAAGGCGTTGACAGCCCCCGGCAAATCCGTAGAATACCGCCTCACAGCAGGCACGTAGCTCAGTTGGTTAGAGCACCACCTTGACATGGTGGGGGTCGTTGGTTCGAGTCCAATCGCGCCTACCAAACAAAATCCGCTCTGCTGGGCGGTGTGAAAAAGGCGATCCGAAAGGGTCGCCTTTTTTGTTGCGCGCAGAAAATGTTGCGGCTGCCAATGGGTCGCCTGAGCATCCGCGCCGTCGTGATGGTAGAGTCCCGCCCCAGACCAATCATGAGGGAACACTATGCGTAAGCTGTTGAGCGCGATGCTGCTGGTTTCATTGGGCGGCTGCATGTCGGCGAACATGGACCAGGTGCGCAGCGAAGGCGCCTACCGCGCGTTCACGTCGCAGAAGCCGGCAAAGGACGTGGCCCAGTGCATCGAATATTCCTGGCAGGACGAAGTGTTGTCCGGCGCCGCCGCCGACTCCCACACCGAGCCTGCCAAGGATGGCAGCCTGACCGTGATGGTGGATTCGAAGAACTTCGCCGACGTGCGCCAGGCGGGCGCCGGCAGCTCGGTGACCTACTTCGCCGAACGCGGCGTGCCCTTGTCGCAGCAGCGGTTGGCGGCGTTGAGTACCTGCCTGTAACGCCTGTATGCACGTCCGTACGCACGCCTTCCATGGGTGATGTAGGACGCTTCTGATTTGGATTCCTTGGGTTGTTGTGCTCGCAGCGGGTACTCATACTCGCTGTACCGGCATCAACGGGTGCCGGCTCGCCCAAGGGTTTTCCAAGGAGTGCAATCATGCCAGGCAAGAAGCCTTCTCTATTTTCGATTGCCGTGGCGCCAGCGCGTCTAAGCAGTGTAACGCTCGTCGCCGCCGTGGCCGGGAGCGCAACCATTGCCAATGCGCTGGTCCCGGGCACTGCCAGCATGCTGGTAGGGGCGCTGGTGGGGCTGCTGTTTGGCTTGTTCGCGGTCCGAGCGGGCTGAGTGGCGGCGATGGCTACCGAGTTCGATTGATCCCCTGCGCCGCTTTCATGAAATCGCTCCCTTCGCCCCCTCGACCGCTTGTCGGCTATCGCCGCCCCGGCCTATAGTCAGGCAAGGTCTGGCATGGAATGCGCTGCCCTGTGCTGCGGCGCTGCTAGAATCATGGGTGTAGTCCCCTCGTGGAGGTCTCATCATGCGCACGCTTTCTGTTGTGATGGTCGCCCTGGCGCTGGCCGGTTGTGGCGACAGCGCCGTACAGGACGCCCACAAGGCCGTGGCCTATAAATTGATGGACCCGGGGTCGGCGCAGTTTCGTGAAGACCGCGAGCTGGCAGATGGCAGCGTCTGCGGCGAGGTCAATGGCAAGAATAGCTACGGCGCCTACTCGGGCTACGGGCATTACCTGGCGCGCAAGGGCGCGGGTGGCTTTGAGGTAGTGCTGGACCCACAGGCCACCAACGCCGACGCCGCCCAGGTGTGCGGTTACCCGTTGGCTGCGCTGCCAGCGCCGGCACCCGCACCTGCCCAGGCGCCAGCCGCGCCCGTGGCGGCTGCCAAGGGGCCGAATGAAATAGCCGGGGTGAAGTGGTCGGTGAAGGTGGCTTCCACCAGCGCCGAATCCGCTGCGGCCATGAGCAAAAAGCTGGCGGGCTACGGCTATGCACCGTACGTGGCGCGGGAGGACAACGTCAGTCGCGTCTACGTGGGGCCGTTCGACAGCAAGTCCGATGCCACCCGCAAACTCGACCAATTGCGCCGTGACCACAAGCTGCGCGGCGTGCTGGTGCGCTACCGCGGGGTAGGCGACCTGCCCGCGCCCGCCGTGGTGCACGGCTAGGGTCTGTATGAAATGTGTTCCAGCGAAGGCCAGGCAAGGCGAAAATAGGCGAGGAAGCGGAGTTTACGGGTTGTAAATGAGCATTCCGAGCCTGTTTTCAACGCAGCATGGGCGAGCTGGGATGCATTTCGTACAGAGCCTAGTCGACGCTGTTGATGCCCTCATCGACATAGCTGTCGGACTCGTCCGGCAGCACCTCGCTGGTGTCCACCTCTTCCTCGCCCTCGTCCAGGTCGTTCAGCGGTGCTTCGTCGCCGTGGTCGAATTCAGGTTCGTTGTCCATTTGGGGCCTCCAGCTGCTTCGGGGGTTCAGGGCTCGATGTCGTTGAACGAGCAGTACTCTTCCCAGCTCATGCCCAAGGCTTCGGCCACTTCCCGGTGCACTTCCAGGCGCATGGCCTTTAGCTCCTCCGGGCTTTGCGCGATCAGTTCCAGGGTCAGCTCCCAAGGCTCGATGCCCTGTTCCTCGGCCTGGTCGTCGAACGCCCATTGCAGCTGCTGCTGTTGTTCCTCGGGGCTCAGGGCCTTGGTTTCTTCCAGCAGGTGCGGGTTGGCAGCGGCGAATTTGTCCAGGGCAAGCTGGGTGCGGTCTTTGGCAATCATGGTGGTCTCTGTAAGGCGGTAAAGGCTTGTCTTGGGCAGCAAAAGGGGTTCAAGGGGCGGCGGCGTTCAGCGCGGCCGCCAGCAGTATCAGGGCGAACACCAGCAGCAGTAGCAGCATTACTAACTTCATCGCTTGTCCTGCGCGCGGCGCTTCGAAAGAATCACGTTCATATTACAGCGTAACGTCATGGCACGGTTCCGCGCGGCTGGGCGGGCCTCTGCGCGACGATCGGTGGTAAAATCGGCCGATCATATTCGGGAGGTGGGCGTGTGCGCAAATTGATCGTGGTAGGTGCGGTGCTGATGCTGGCCGGTTGTGGCAGCGCGGTGGAAGAGTCGGCCAAGGCCGTGCTGCTGCACCTGGACAATCCCAAGACGGCGCGTTTCACCAACGTGCGCACCACCGCCAAGGGCGATGTCTGCGGCCAGGTGCGGCAGAAGAACGCCGCCGGCCAGTTCGAAGGCTATCGCAACTACGCGGCCATCAAGACTGAAGATGGCTTTACCGCCATCATCGACGAAGACGGCAACAACCCCAAGGTGCGCGAAGTGTGCGGTGAAGCCCAGGAAGTGACGGCCAATGCCGAGCCTGGCGCCGCTGCCGCCCAGGCCGCCCACGGCTGGGAAGTGCAGGTCGTCGATGGCGCCAACATGGGCGCCCTCAGCGACATGACCGCGCGCCTGATCGAGAACGGCTTCATCGCCAGCGTCACCCAGCGTGACGGCAAGCAACTGGTGTACCTGGGGCCGTTCCAGACCAAGGAAGAGGCCGAGCAGAAGCGTGCGCAACTGCTGGCGTCCCAAGGTATCAAGTCAGTGGTGGTGGAGCACCAGGCGAACTGACTGGTCGCGGTGGCCGAGGGTCCCGTACACTCGGGCGTCAAAGACAAGGAGTGCAGCCCGTGAACGGATCGCCTGACGATATAAGCCTGGAAGCAGCCACCCAGCAGCACGCCCAGGGCCTGGCCCACCTGTACGGTGACCCGGCCGTGGCCCGGCAGGTGCTGCAATTGCCTTGGTCTACTGCTGAAATGTGGAGCAAGCGCCTGGCGGCCGGAGCCGACAATGAGCGCCGCGTGGCGCTGGTGGCGGTCGACCAGGGCCAGGTGGTGGGGCATTGCGGCCTGTGGCAGAACGAACGGGTGCGCCTTGCCCATGGCGGCTCACTGGCGATCGGCGTGGCGCCGCGCTGGCAGGGCAGGGGCGTAGGCAGCCGGTTGCTGGCGGCCACGCTGGAAGTGGCGGACAACTGGATGGCGCTGCGCCGGGTGGAATTGACGGTGTACATCGACAACGCGCCGGCGCTGGCGCTGTATCGCAAGTTCGGTTTCGAGGTGGAGGGCGAGTTGCGCGACTATGCGGTGCGTGATGGCCGCCTGGTCAACGTCTACACCATGGCGCGCCTGCGTGGATAACACTCATTTTCCCTGTGGGAGCGGGTTCTACCCGCGAAGAATGCGCCGCAGTGAGTCAGGCATACAGCGCTGTGCTTTTCGCGGGTAGAACCCGCTCCCACAAAGATTGTGTAGCGGGTGCTGGGGTCAGCGGTGCGGGCGGGCCATTTCGTGGCGTACGCAGCCCTGGTAGTAGGTCTGCTTCACCGCGGTGGGCCGTAGGCGCGAACGGCTGTGGTAGGTCTGCTCGGTGATGCCAAGGGCCATCTTGCGCATCCAGGGCTGGCTGTAGCGATGCTGCTGCACCTTGCGCCGCGCGCTGTACAGGGTCACCCCCGACAGCTTCCACTGCTGCGCCTGGCGCGCAGCCTCTGCACCCCACTGGCACATACTGCGGTCATGGCGGCTCAGGTCGCGGGCCATCGCGCTGCCTGCGGCAGTCGTCAGCACCACGGCCAACATGGCTAGAATCACACGTCTCATCAATAACCTCGTCTGAATGTCAAAGCGGCGCCCGCATCAGCGGCAGTTGCCGGCGATGTGGTAATGGGCGGCCAGGGCTGCGGCCTCGCTGTCGAATTCCACCCGGTTCTTGGCGGCGATCGAGCCGTATGACGGGCAGTCCGGGCGGTGGTAGGTCATGGATGTGCGGTTGCCACGCACGGCGCCGGCGGCAGTGCTGGCGGCACTGGCCACCTGCTGGGTCGCAGCCGGAGCCGCAGGCTTGGCAGCGGCGAACGGCGCGGCCTTGCCCGCTGCCTTGCCGCCCATCACCACGTCCATGAAGATTGGCGCGTGGTCGGACACGCTGGAACGGCCCTTGGCGTTGGTCATCTTCAGGTAGGCCGGGTAGTCGAACACCTTCACGCTCTTGACGTTGATGGTGCTTTCGTTGGCCACGAAAATGTTGTCATACAGGTTGGAGAACTGGCCGTCGGTGGTCGCCAGGGTGCTGGCGCCCTGCAGCATCAACGGGCGCGCGCTGGTGCGCAGGCCGGCCCAGGCGGTGGAGGTGGGCGGGGTATTGAAGTCGCCCATCAGCATGATGTTGGTGTTGCCGTCATACACGCTCTTCAGCCAGTCCCAGTAGTCGCCCAGCACGGCGATTTCCTTGGTGCGGTCGGCCACGGTCTTGCCGTAGTGGATGTGCACGGTGGCGGCGACGAAGGTGGTGTTGTCCTTCAGGTTGCGGAAGCGCGCCGAGTAGGGCTCGCGCTCGAAGTGGTCGCCCTTGTCGAGGTAGGTCACGGCGCCGTCTTCGTAGGAGACAGCGTCGTCACGCCAGACGAAGCCGTACATCTCCTTGTAGGAGCTGCGCCCGGTAAGGTGGGAGGCCATGGCCGACCATTTCTTCCCGGTGGCCTGTTCCAGGGCTTTCTGCAGGGCGGTCAAGCCGTCCTCGTTCATCAATTCCTGTACCGCGAGAAAGTCGACGTTCTGTGCCACTTTGGCAATGCTGGTGAAGTCCTTGCCGGGGCGCACGCTGAGGTGCTCCAGGTTCCAGGTGCCGATGCGCACATCGGCAAAGGCCTGCCCGCAGACAAGCATCAACGCCAGCAGCGCCGTGGTTAATTTCCTGAACATGCATGATTCCAATCAAAAACGAGGGGAGGGGCAGGCCATGGGGGCGGCCCGCCACTGTAAGAAGCGAGGCGAAGCGGGCTCAGTCTTCCTTGGGCACGACCCAGAAAATCTGTACGCCGCCGTCGTCACGCCAGGCGAGGGTGACGTTGTCGTTCTCGCCGATCTCCTCCAGCAGCTGCGCCCAGTCCTCGGGCGATTCGTGGTCCAGCTTGAAAATCAGCGCCGACTTGGCCTTTTGCGCGGTAGGCGCGTTGATGATTTTCGAGATGCGCAGACCCAGCTGTTGGTAGCTGTCGAGCGGGGAAGGGGCTGAAGATGAGTTGGCCACGAAGCATTCCTTATTTTGCTGTACGTGCATACAGTATTTCACTGTGGGCAATTTCGCAACGGGTCTACTGAAGAAGCGCGCTTCTGACCGCGAATTTCATGATTTGCTGCGCGGCCAGGAAATTTTTCTGTTTATTCGCGGCTCTCATGCAGTAGGAAGCGCCCCTTCATGCCCCAGGAGACGTCAGATGAATACCCGGAACCTGATCTTCGCCAGCGTGCTGGTGGCCACTGCCAGCCTCGCCGGTTGCTCCACGCGGACGGTAGTCACCTTGCAGAACGGCACCCAGTACATCACCCGCGCCAAGCCGGACACCAAGAGCGCCGACGGTTTCTACGAGTTCACCGACGTCTCCGGCAAGCACGTGCGCGTACGCGCCGATGAGGTGGCCACGGTCAAGCCCGAAGACTGATGGCCCTACCTGCGCTATGCTGTGACTCCGGGTGGTTTAGCCGCCCGTAGGACCTTCCCCACGCCTGTGACCCACCTCGCAGGCGCCGCAAAATTAGCCGCGCGACCCGTTGACAAAGTGGCGCGGCGTTCGCATAGTTCACTCACGCAAACGTTTGCGTTGAGGGATCCTGGCTTTATCCTTTCAGCACGATCTCTGCGCATATCCGCTGCAAACAATAATCATAAGATCGGAGTGACCCATGAAATTGCCATTCGCTGGACGTTTCCTCGCCGTCTCCCTCCTGGCCGCCGTCTGCGCTGCCGCGCCCCTGTCCCAGGCCATTGCCGACACCACCAAGCCGAAAGTGGCGCTGGTGATGAAGTCCCTTGCCAACGAATTCTTCCTGACCATGGAAGACGGCGCCAAGGACTACCAGAAGGCCCATGCCGCCGACTTCGACCTGATCTCCAACGGCATCAAGGACGAATCCGACACCGCCAACCAGATCCGTATCGTCGAGCAGATGATCGTTTCCAAGGTCGACGCGCTGGTCATCGCCCCGGCTGACTCGAAGGCCCTGGTGCCGGTGATCAAGAAGGCCATGGACGCCGGCATCACGGTGATCAACATCGACAACCAGCTGGACCCTGCCGTGCTCAAGAGCAAGGACATCAGCGTGCCGTTCGTGGGCCCCGACAACCGCAAGGGCGCGCGCCTGGTGGGTGAGTACCTGGCCAAGCAGCTGAAGGCCGGCGACCAGGTGGGCATCATCGAAGGCGTGCCGACCACCACCAACGCCCAGCAGCGCACCGCCGGCTTCAAGGACGCCATGGACGCCGCGCAGATGAAGATCGTCTCGGTGCAGTCGGGCAACTGGGAAATCGACAAGGCCAACGCCGTGGCGTCGGCCATGCTCAGCGAATACCCGGACCTCAAGGCCCTGCTGGCCGGCAACGACAGCATGGCCCTGGGCGCGGTGTCTGCCGTGCGCGCCGCCGGCAAGGCCGGCAAGGTGCAGGTGGTGGGCTACGACAACATCAACGCCATCAAGCCAATGCTCAAGGACGGTCGCGTGCTGGCCACGGCCGACCAGTTCGCCGCCAAGCAGGCGGTGTTCGGCATCCAGGCCGCGTTGAAGATGATCAAGCACGAGCCCGTGGATGGCGCCGCCAATGGCGTGATCGAAACCCCGGTAGAGCTGGTCACCAAGCCCTGATTCCCTGCACTGCCGCGCCCGCGCTTCCGGTAACGGGAGGCGGGCGCCTGGAGAATTCCTATGTCAGCTGCTGCCCCGAACGTCGTACTCTCGGTCAGTGGTATCGGTAAGACCTACGCCCAGCCCGTGCTCTCTGGCATCGACCTGAGCCTGGTGCGTGGCGAGGTACTGGCGCTGACCGGCGAGAACGGCGCCGGCAAAAGTACCTTGTCGAAGATCATTGGTGGCCTGGAAGTGGCCACCGTGGGTGAAATGCAGTACCAGGGCCAGCCCTATCAGCCCGGCAGCCGCGCGGCCGCCGAGGCGTTGGGCGTGCGCATGGTGATGCAGGAGCTGAACCTGCTGCCGACGCTGTCGGTGGCGGAGAACCTGTTCCTCGACAACCTGCCCAGCCGTGCCGGCTGGATCAGCCGCAAGCGCTTGCGCGAAGCGGCGCTGGCAGCCATGGCCCAAGTGGGCCTGGAGGCCATCGACCCGGACACCCTGGTGGGCGAGTTGGGCATTGGCCACCAGCAGATGGTGGAAATTGCCCGCAACCTGATCGGCGATTGCCACGTGCTGATCCTCGATGAACCGACCGCCATGCTCACCTCGCGCGAAGTGGAAATGCTCTTCGAGCAGATCACCCGCCTGCAGGCCCGCGGCGTGGCCATCGTCTACATCTCCCACCGCCTGGAAGAGCTGGCGCGGGTGGCCCAGCGCATCGCCGTGCTGCGCGACGGCCAGCTGGTGTGCGTGGACGAGATGAGCCAGTACAACAGTGAGCAACTGGTCAACCTGATGGTCGGCCGCGAGCTGGGCGAGCACATCGACCTGGGCGCGCGCAGCATCGGCGAGCCGGTGCTGGCGGTGAAAAACCTCAGCCGCGCGGACAAGGTCAAGGACGTGTCCTTCGAGGTACGCCGCGGGGAGATCTTCGGCATTTCCGGCTTGATTGGCGCCGGCCGCACCGAGCTGCTGCGGCTGATTTTCGGCGCCGACGCCGCCGACAGCGGCCACGTCGAGGTGGGCGCGCCGCTGCGCAAGGCCGCCATCGGCTCGCCAGCCGACGCGGTGGCCCACGGCATTGCGTTGATCACCGAGGACCGCAAGGGCGAAGGCCTGCTGCTGCCGCAGTCGATCAGCGCCAACATCGCCCTGGGCAACATGCCGGCGATTTCCGCCGGCGGCGTGGTCAACGGCGGCGCCGAGCGCGAACTGGCCCAGCGCCAGATCGCCGCCATGCGCATTCGCAGTTCCAGCCCGGACCAACTGGTGTCGCAGCTGTCGGGCGGCAACCAGCAGAAGGTGGTGATCGGCCGCTGGCTGGAGCGCGACTGCTCGGTGCTGCTGTTCGACGAGCCTACCCGTGGCATCGACGTGGGCGCCAAGTTCGACATCTACGCGCTGCTGGGCGAACTGACGCGCCAGGGCAAGGCGCTGGTGGTGGTGTCCAGCGACCTGCGCGAGCTGATGCTGATCTGCGACCGCATCGGCGTGCTCTCGGCTGGGCGCCTGATCGACACCTTCGAGCGCGACCACTGGACCCAGGACCAACTGCTGGCGGCAGCCTTTGCCGGCTATCAAAAACGAGACGCGCTGGTCAGCGATACAGCGCCCAGGAACCTTGCATGAAAACTCCCGTACTGCCCCAGGCCTCGCCTGCGGCCAAGCGCAGCGGCACCTACTTCGGCCTGGGCACCTACCTGGGCCTGGCCGGCGCGCTGCTGGCCATGATCGTGCTGTTCTCGCTGCTCAGCGATCACTTCCTGTCCTACAACACCTTCAGCACCCTGGCCAACCAGATCCCCGACCTGATGGTGCTGGCCGTGGGCATGACCTTCGTGCTGATCATCGGCGGCATCGACCTGTCGGTGGGCTCGGTGCTGGCGCTGGCGGCCTCGGCGGTCAGCGTGGCCATTCTCGGCTGGGGCTGGAGCGTGCTGCCGGCCGCCGTGCTGGGCATGGGCTGCGCGGCGCTGGCCGGCACCATCACCGGCTCCATCACCGTGGCCTGGCGCATTCCCTCGTTCATCGTGTCCCTGGGCGTGCTGGAGATGGCCCGCGGCGTGGCCTACCAGATGACCGACTCGCGCACCGCCTACATCGGTGATGCCTTCGCCTGGTTATCCGACCCCGTCGCGCTGGGCATCTCGCCGTCGTTCATCATCGCCCTGCTGGTGATCGTCCTCGCCCAGGCGGTGCTGACCCGCACGGTGTTTGGCCGCTACCTGATCGGCATCGGCACCAACGAGGAGGCCGTGCGCCTGGCGGGCATCAACCCCAAGCCGTACAAAATCCTGGTGTTCTCGCTGATGGGCCTGCTGGCCGGCCTGGCCGCGCTGTTCCAGATCTCGCGCCTGGAGGCGGCCGATCCCAACGCCGGTTCCGGCCTGGAGCTGCAGGTGATCGCCGCCGTGGTGATCGGCGGCACCAGCCTGATGGGCGGCCGCGGCTCGGTCATCAGCACCTTTTTCGGCGTGCTGATTATTTCAGTGTTGGCCGCGGGCCTGGCGCAGATCGGCGCCACCGAGCCGACCAAGCGCATCATTACCGGTGCTGTCATCGTGGTGGCGGTGGTGCTCGACACCTACCGTAGCCAGCGTGCCCGGAAGCGGAGTTGAGTCATGGCAACCATTAAAGACGTGGCCGCATTGGCGGGCATTTCCTACACCACCGTGTCCCATGTGCTGAACAAGACGCGGCCGGTCAGCGAGCCGGTGCGGCTCAAGGTCGAGGCCGCCATCGCCCAGCTGGACTACGTGCCCAGCGCCGTGGCGCGTTCGCTGAAGGCGCGCAGCACGGCCACCATCGGCCTGCTGGTGCCTAACAGCATCAACCCGTACTTCGCCGAGCTAGCGCGCGGTATCGAGGACTTCTGCGAGCGCAACGGCTACTGCGTGATCCTGTGCAACTCCGACGACGACCCGAAGAAGCAGCGCAGTTATTTGCGCGTGTTGCTGGAGAAGCGCGTCGACGGCTTGATCGTCGCCTCGGTGGGCGAGGACAGCGACCTGCTCAGCAGCCTTGCCACGGTGCGCACGCCCATGGTGATCGTCGACCGCAGCCTGGATGGCGTGGCCGCAGACCTGGTGCGCATCGACCACGAGCTGGGCGGCTACCTGGCCACCCGGCACCTGCTGGAGCTGGGGCACCGCGACATCGCCTGCATCAATGGCCCGGCGGACACCAGCGTGGCGCAGATGCGCCTGGCGGGCTTCCGGCGGGCGCTGGCCGAGTTCAGCGTCGACAGCCAGCCGCTACGGGTGCTGGAGAGCGACTTCAGCGGCCCCGGTGGCTACCAGGCGGCCGGCCAGCTGCTGGATGGCCCGCAGCGGCCGACGGCGATTTTCGCCGCCAACGACATGATCGGCATGGGCGTGCTGCGTGCGGCCGCCGAGCGCAATATCCGCGTGCCGGGCGAGCTGTCGGTGATTGGCTTCGATGACATCCAATTGTGCCGTTACGTGTACCCGGCGCTGACCACCGTGGGCCAGTCGATTCGCCAGCTCGGCGAGCAGGCGGCCGAGCGCCTGTTGCTGCGCGTGGCCGGCAAGGCCGGGGAGGGCGTGAGCCAGCAGATCGTCGCGCCGAGCATCGTGTTGCGCGAATCCACCGCGCCGCGTTCGGACCTTTTCAATGAATACCGCTGAAACAGAGTGCAGGCACATGCAAGCGAAAGTTGTGGTAGTAGGCAGTTTGAACATGGACCTGGTGACCCGCGCCCCGCGGTTGCCGCAGCCGGGTGAAACCGTGGTGGGCAGCGGCTTCGCCACGGTGCCGGGCGGCAAGGGCGCCAACCAGGCAGTGGCTGCGGCGCGCCTGGGGGCGCCCACGGCGATGGTCGGCTGCGTGGGCGACGATGCCTACGGCGTGCAGCTGCGCCAGGCGTTGCTGGACGAGGGCATCGACTGCCAGGCAGTGGATGCGGTGCCTGACGTCAGCAGTGGCGTGGCGCTGATCGTGGTGGATGACGCCAGCCAGAACGCCATCGTCATCGTCGCCGGCGGCAATGGCGAGGTCACCCCGCAACGGGTGTCGGCCGCCGATGCGCTGTTGCAGCAGGCCGAGGTGATCGTCTGCCAGCTGGAGGTGCCGGCACCGACCGTAGCGTTCGCGCTCAAGCGCGGTCGCGAGCTGGGCAAGACCGTGATCCTCAACCCGGCGCCGGTCAGCGCGCCGCTGCCGGCCGACTGGTTCGCGCACATCGACTACCTGATCCCCAACGAAAGCGAGGCGCTGGCGCTGACCGGTATTACGGTGGATTCCGTTGCCAGTGCGCAGCAGGCGGCCACCTGGCTGCTGGCCCGAGGTGCGCGCAAGGTAATCATTACCCTGGGTGCCCAGGGTTCGCTGTTCGCCGATGGCAGCGGCTTCGAGCATTTCGCCGCGCCCACGGTGCAGGCGGTGGACACCACGGCGGCGGGCGATACCTTCGTCGGCGCCTTTGCCGCAGCGCTGTCGCGCGGTGAAAGCGAGCGTGCGGCCATTGCCTTTGGCCAGGTGGCCGCCGCTTTGTCCGTCACCCGAGCGGGCGCACAGCCGTCGATTCCGACCCAGGCAGACGTGGCGGGGTTCGCGCGCCCATGAAGAAGACACCTTTGCTCAACATCGCCCTGTCGCGGCTGATCGCCTCACTGGGGCACGGTGACCTGGTGGTGATCGGTGACGCCGGCTTGCCGGTGCCCGCGGGCGTGGAGCTGATCGACCTGGCGCTGACGCCCGGCGTGCCGGACTTCGTCTCGACCCTGAAGGTGATCCTCAGCGAAATGCAGGTGGAAAGCCACGTGCTGGCGCGCGAGGTTCTGGGCGCGCAGCCACCGGCGCTAGGGGTGTTGCAGCAGTTGGACGGGGAGGGCGCCCTGGGTGAACGGCAGTTGCTAAGCCATGAAGAGTTCAAGCAACTGACCCGCCAGGCCCGCGCGGTGGTGCGTACCGGTGAGTGCCAGCCGTACAGCAACATCATTCTGGTAGCGGGCGTTACCTTTTAACTCCGGCGGGGCGCGGGACGCGGCCTGCGGCCGCTGCTACACCGATCACCGTAGCAGCTGCCGCAGGCTGCGTCCGGCTGCTGCGCGGTATGCCGGGGGATGCGCGGTGTGTTCGGACGCGGCCTACGGCCGCTGCTACGAACGATGCAGACGACGCCGCTTCAAGACAGTTGCTACTACAGGGCTGCTAGGGCGATGTGTTTGCTGAACACCTGCTCGATGAACGACTGCGCCGCCGACGTGCCCAGTTCCTTGACCAGCAGGTCGATGGCAATGATCGCCAGTTCCTCCGGGGTGCCCGGGCTGTAGGAGCATTGGCCCTGGGGCCACCTGGCTTTGATGTCGGCGTCTAGGGTTACGTTGGCCATGGTGCGTGAATTACCTGAGCAGGGGGAATGGCATCAGCGGGGCCGTTTCCCTGGCCGCTGAGCCCCGTTGCGGCAAATGGCCTGCACGGGGAGCCCAAGTAAACCATCTGCGGCAGTGTTTGGCACTCCTACTTAGGCATAAAGCGCGGATCGTGCCAAAATCAGGCTTATTTGCCTGGCTGGATACCCCTGTGCACATCGATTTGAATGACCCGAACGCCTTCACCCTCGACGCCGTGCGCCAGCTGATCGCCGCGGGCGACGACCATGTCCACAACCAGTTGCGGGTTCGCCGTGACGGTCGCGCCTGGCTGTCCACCGTGGTCGGTGGCCAGGACATCGAGGGCCTGTGTTTTCGCCTGGAAACCTGGGCGGCCGGCTCCGGCTACGTGGGCGAGGTAGCGGCCTGTGACGACGTGTGGGTGCAGCAGATCTTCAATGCCTTGAAACAGAATTGGCCTAACCCGCCCTTCGACTACATCGACGTCTATTAACATTTAGACACGATTGCGCTGCGCCAGCCCCGGACGGCTGGGGCAGACTGCGTGTCATGCAACCCTTGCGCGCGCGCGTTGTCGCACAGGGGCTGTTCTATTTTCTCAAAGGAGGCTTCATGTCCTGCATGCGTGCATCATGGTTGACCCTGCTGGCGGCAATGGCCCTGGCGGGCTGTGCATCGTCCGGCGGTGGTTCGGGCGACAGTGGTTCGGCGAGTGGCTCGCCGGCGGTAGCAAACGACGGCCGCTGCAACGCCGAAGGCGCACAGTTCGCCGTGGGCAAGCCGGCTACCCCGCAATTGCTGGAGCAGGCGCGCACCCGCTCGGGCTCGCAGATCGCCCGTATCCTCAAGCCCAATGACGTGATGACCCTGGAATACCGCTCCGACCGCCTGAACCTCAACGCCGATGGCAGCGGCACCGTGACCCGCGTCAACTGCGGCTGACCGCCTGGCGGCAAATCGCAGGCACAAAAAAACCCGTCACCAGGACGGGTTTTTTTTAGCTCGGGAGATTACTCGCCGCGAACTTGAGCAGCTTGCATGCCCTTTTGGCCTTTCTCAGCCACGAACGAAACGGTCTGGCCTTCTTTCAGGCTTTTGAAACCGTCGGATTCGATAGCTTTGAAGTGTACGAACAGGTCGTCACCGCCACCTTGAGGAGTGATGAAGCCGAAGCCTTTCTCATCGTTGAACCATTTTACGGTGCCGGTTTGGCGATTAGACATGGTGTATCTCCAAGAAACATATTAAGTAGTGCTGTGCTGCTCAGGCCAACTGGGCACACCGGGCTATCATAGTCTAATTGTTCGACCGAATAGCTCTTTAGATGCGCATTTGTCTCAGCTATTTTTTCGTCCCTGACCCGCAAAACCCGCCATACCCTTGAATTCATTGGGTTTGGCGGAAAAAAGCGGGCTAAAAAAAAGCCGAAAAAAAACACAGATTTCACCCATGCAGGGCCCATTTTCGGGCCCTGTGGGTCATGCAGCAGCACGCAAGGCGGAAAAACGGGTCATTTTTTGCTGCGGCAGCTGGCAGCGGCGTCCATCATTTTCTTCTGCAGCTGGGCGTCCACGCCGTTGTCCGAGTTGGCAACCTGCTTGAGTTCATCGGTGCTCAGCTTGCTGGTGATGGCCTTGTCGCTGCACGCGCAGGCGGCCTTGGCCTTGTCGGCCGTGGTGTGCTCGCCGGCGGATTTCTCGCACTGCGACACGAACTGGCTCTCCGCCCCCGCAGGCCACTCGCCGGCGCTGGCCAGCTGGGGCAGGGTGATCGCGGCGCAGGCGGCCAGGGAAAGGAAAAGCGATTGAAGACGCATACCGTAATGCTCCTTGGGTTCAGGTTGACTCGAAGTATGGCTTGCCCTGCATCAGAGTGAAGGCGAGCGATCAAGTTCCTGCAAGCCTGCCGGTTTCGACCACTCATCGGTAGTTTTATATGCTAGAGTGATCGGCCTCGACAGGTGCGGGTTGCTCCTTTGGCAACCGCAATGCCGAGTTACCATTTTTACTATTCCAGTCACTCTGGTTCGGTCCTGGTTGGCCTAGCGGCTCCTGCCACTGTGAGGCAGGCATACCGCCGAATCTTGTACTGGCTCATCCCAACCCACGTGACCTTTGGTAGGGGTCACCACTAGGAGAGGAGGCGCCATGCCCATCATTACTCTTCCCGACGGCAGTCAACGTTCGTTCGATCACGCGGTTTCGGTCGCCGAAGTCGCCGCATCCATCGGTGCGGGCCTTGCCAAGGCCACCGTCGCCGGCAAGGTCGACGGCAACCTGGTCGACGCCTGCGACCTGATCGAACACGACGCCACCCTGCAGATCATCACCCCCAAGGATGCAGAGGGGCTGGAAATCATTCGCCACTCGTGCGCGCACCTGGTGGGCCACGCGGTCAAGCAGCTGTACCCGACCGCCAAGATGGTCATCGGCCCGGTCATCGACGAAGGCTTCTACTACGACATCGCCTACGAGCGTCCTTTCACGCCTGACGACATGGCTGCCATCGAGCAGCGCATGCAGCAGCTGATCGACACCGAGTACGACGTCATCAAGAAAGTCACGCCGCGTGCCGAAGTCATCGACGTGTTCACCGCCCGTGGCGAAGACTACAAGCTGCGCCTGGTCGAGGACATGCCCGACACCCAGAGCATGGGCCTGTACTACCACGAAGAATACGTCGACATGTGCCGCGGCCCGCACGTGCCGAACACCCGTTTCCTCAAGTCGTTCAAACTGACCAAGCTGTCGGGCGCCTACTGGCGTGGCGATGCCAAGAACGAACAGCTGCAGCGCGTGTACGGTACCGCCTGGGCTGACAAGAAGCAGCTGGCCGCCTACATCCAGCGCATCGAGGAAGCGGAAAAGCGCGACCACCGCAAGATCGGCAAGCGCCTGAACCTGTTCCACCTCCAGGAAGAAGCGCCGGGCATGGTGTTCTGGCACCCGAACGGCTGGACCCTGTACCAGGTGCTCGAGCAGTACATGCGCAAGGTGCAGCGTGACAACGGCTACCTGGAGATCAAGACTCCACAGGTCGTTGACCGCAGCCTGTGGGAAAAGTCTGGCCACTGGGCCAACTACGCCGAAAACATGTTCACCACCGAGTCGGAAAACCGCGACTACGCCATCAAGCCGATGAACTGCCCATGCCACGTGCAGGTGTTCAACCAGGGCCTGAAGAGCTACCGCGAGCTGCCGATGCGCCTGGCCGAGTTCGGTGCCTGCCACCGCAACGAGCCTTCGGGCGCCCTGCACGGCATCATGCGCGTGCGCGGCTTCGTCCAGGACGATGCGCACATCTTCTGCACCGAAGAGCAGATGCAGTCCGAATCGGCCGCGTTCATCAAGCTGACCATGGACGTGTACAGCGACTTCGGCTTCAAGGATATCCAGCTCAAGCTCTCCACTCGTCCAGAAAAGCGTGTAGGCAGCGACGAATTGTGGGATCGTGCTGAGTCCGCCCTGGCCGCCGCGCTGGACGCTGCTGGCCTGCCGTACGACCTGCAGCCGGGCGAGGGTGCGTTCTACGGTCCGAAAATCGAGTTCTCCCTGAAGGATTGCCTGGGTCGCGTCTGGCAGTGCGGTACGCTGCAGCTGGACTTCAACCTGCCAATCCGCCTGGGCGCCGAGTACGTGTCCGAGGACAACGGTCGCAAGCATCCGGTCATGCTGCACCGTGCAATCCTGGGTTCGTTCGAGCGTTTCGTCGGTATCCTGATCGAGCACTACGAAGGTGCGTTCCCGGCCTGGCTGGCGCCAACCCAGGCAGTGATCATGAACATCACTGATAAACAAGCCGATTTTGTGCAATCCGTGGAAAAAAATCTGACGGAAAGCGGGTTCCGTGCCAAGTCTGACTTGAGAAATGAAAAGATCGGCTTTAAAATCCGCGAGCATACGTTGCTCAAGGTTCCTTATCTCCTGGTTATCGGGGACAAGGAAGTCGAAACGCAAACTGTCGCTGTGCGTACCCGTGAAGGTGCAGACCTGGGCTCCATGCCCGTCGCCCAGTTCACCGAGTTCCTCGCACAAGCGGTTTCCCGGCGTGGTCGCCAAGATTCGGAGTAATTATTATTAAGCGTGAAATGAGACAAGATAAACGAGCTGCACCGAAAGCCCCGATCAACGAGAATATCTCGGCACGCGAGGTTCGGTTAATTGGCGCTGACGGCGAGCAGGTTGGCATCGTCTCGATTGATGAAGCGCTTCGTATCGCTGAAGAAGCGAAGCTGGATCTGGTAGAAATTTCTGCCGACGCAGTGCCTCCGGTTTGCCGAGTCATGGACTACGGCAAATCGATCTTCGAGAAGAAGAAGCAGATTGCTGCGGCGAAGAAGAACCAGAAGCAGATCCAGGTAAAAGAAATCAAGTTTCGTCCAGGGACGGAGGAAGGGGATTACCAGGTAAAACTACGCAACCTGGTACGTTTCCTTAGTGATGGGGACAGGGCCAAGATTTCGTTGAGATTTCGCGGCCGTGAGATGGCACACCAGGAGCTGGGGATGGAGCTGCTCAAGCGCGTCGAACAAGACCTGCTGGAGTACGGTTCCGTCGAGCAGCATCCTAAGATGGAAGGACGCCAGCTGATCATGGTCATCGCCCCCAAGAAAAAGAAATAACCACCAGGGCACGGCAGGCCTTGCGGTTATGTTTATCAACTGAATGCGGAGTATCCGAACATGCCAAAGATGAAAACCAAGAGTGGTGCAGCTAAGCGGTTCCTGAAAACCGCTAACGGCATCAAGCACAAGCACGCTTTCAAGAGCCACATCCTGACCAAAATGTCGACTAAGCGTAAGCGTCAACTGCGCGGCAGCAGCCTGCTGCACGCATCGGACGTTGCAAAAGTCGAGCGCATGCTGCGCCTTCGTTAATTTTCGGTCAAAGATAGAGGAAGTTACTCATGGCTCGTGTAAAGCGTGGCGTCATTGCCCGTAAGCGTCACAAAAAGATTCTGAAACTGGCTAAAGGCTACTACGGCGCGCGTTCGCGCGTATTCCGTGTTGCCAAGCAAGCGGTCATCAAGGCAGGCCAATACGCCTACCGCGACCGTCGTCAGAAGAAGCGTCAGTTCCGCGCTCTGTGGATCGCCCGTATCAACGCTGGTGCTCGTGTAAACGGTCTGTCCTACAGCCGTTTCATCGCTGGCCTGAAAAAAGCGTCCATCGAGATCGACCGTAAGGTTCTGGCTGATCTGGCAGTGAACGAAAAAGCGGCGTTTGCTGCGATTGTCGAGAAAGCTAAAGCCACTCTGGCCTAAGTACCCACGACAATCACCCGGGGCCGTTTTCCACGGCTTCGGGTGTTAAACGTCATAAACAGGGGAAGAGCCTTTAAGCTCTTCCCCTGTTTTGTATCTGGAGTCTGTACATGGAAAACCTGGATGCGCTGGTCTCTCAAGCTCTGGAGGCCGTGCAAAACGCTGAAGATATCAATGCCCTGGAGCAGATCCGGGTTCACTTCCTTGGCAAGAAGGGCGAACTGACTCAGGTGATGAAGACCCTGGGCAACCTGCCTGCCGATGAGCGCCCGAAAGTCGGCGCGCTGATCAACGTCGCCAAGGAGCGTGTTACAGAAGTCCTCAACGCACGCAAGGCCGGTTTCGAAGAAGCCGAGCTGAGTGCCAAGCTCGCTGCCGAGCAGATCGACGTGACCCTGCCGGGCCGCGGCCAGGCCTCTGGCGGCCTGCACCCGATCACTCGCACCCTTGAGCGGATCGAGCAGTTCTTCACCCACATCGGCTACGGCATCGCCGAAGGCCCTGAGGTGGAAGACGACTACCACAACTTCGAGGCGCTCAACATCCCAGGCCACCACCCGGCCCGGTCGATGCACGACACCTTCTATTTCAATGCGAACATGCTGCTGCGCACCCACACCTCGCCGGTGCAGGTCCGCTCCATGGAATCTTCGCAGCCTCCGATTCGCATCGTCTGCCCAGGCCGGGTATACCGCAGCGACTCGGATATCACCCACTCGCCGATGTTCCATCAGGTCGAGGGCTTGCTGATCGACCGCGACATCAACTTCGCGGACCTGAAAGGCACCATCGAGGAATTCCTGCGGGTGTTCTTCGAGAAAGAATTGGCCGTGCGCTTCCGTCCGTCCTACTTCCCGTTCACCGAGCCTTCGGCTGAAGTCGACATCCAGTGCGTGATGTGCAGCGGCAAAGGCTGCCGTGTGTGCAAGCAGACTGGCTGGCTGGAAGTGATGGGCTGCGGCATGGTGCACCCGAACGTGCTGCGCATGTCTGGCATCGACCCTGAAGAATTCCAGGGCTTCGCCTTCGGCATGGGCGCCGAGCGCCTCGCCATGCTGCGTTATGGCGTCAATGACTTGCGCCTGTTCTTCGACAACGACTTGCGCTTCCTCGCGCAATTTCGCTAAACGAATTATTAGGAGAGCAGGATGAAATTCAGTGAACAATGGCTGCGTGGCTGGGTAAGCCCGCAGGTCGGCCGCGATGAGCTGGTGGCCCGTCTGTCCATGGCCGGTCTGGAAGTGGACAGCGTCACCCCCGCGGCTGGCGAATTCACCGGCGTGATCGTCGGCGAAGTGCTGAGCACCGAGCAACACCCCGATGCCGACAAGCTGCGCGTCTGCCAGGTCAGCAACGGCACCGAGACCTTCCAGGTCGTCTGCGGCGCGCCGAACGTGCGCCCGGGCCTGAAGATCCCGTTCGCCACCCTGGGCGCCCAGCTGCCTGGCGACTTCAAGATCAAGAAGGCCAAGCTGCGTGGCGTCGAGTCCAACGGCATGCTCTGCTCGCAGTCCGAACTGCAAGTGGGCGAGGGCAACGACGGCCTGATGGAACTGCCGGCCGACGCGCCGGTGGGTGAAGACTTCCGCGTATACCTGGGCCTGGACGACGCCAGCATCGAGGTCGACCTGACCCCGAACCGCGGCGACTGCCTGTCCCTGGCCGGCCTGGCCCGTGAAGTGGGCGCGCTGTACGCCGCTCCTGTCGCACGTCCGGTGGTGCCTGCCGTGGCCGCGGTCAACGACGAAGTGCGCCCGGTGGAAGTGCTGGCGCCTGCCGCCTGCCCACGCTACCTGGGCCGCGTCATCCGCAACGTCGACCTGTCCAAGCCGACCCCGCTGTGGATGGTGGAACGCCTGCGCCGCAGCGACGTGCGCAGCATCGACGCTGCCGTCGACATCACCAACTACGTGATGATCGAGCTGGGCCAGCCGCTGCACGCCTTCGACCTGGCTGAAATCAACGGCGGCATTCGCGTGCGCATGGCCGAGGAGGGCGAGAAGCTCGTCCTGCTGGACGGCCAGGAAGTCACCCTGCGCGCCGACACCCTGGTCATTGCCGACCATAGCCGTGCCCTGGCCATCGCCGGTGTCATGGGTGGCGAGCACAGCGGTGTGACCGCCAAGACTCGCGACATCTTCCTGGAAAGCGCGTTCTTCGACCAGATCGCCGTCGCTGGCAAGGCCCGTTCCTACGGCCTGCACACCGATGCCTCGCACCGCTACGAGCGTGGCGTGGACTTCAACCTGGCCCGCGAAGCCATGGAGCGCGCCACTGGCCTGCTGCTGGAAATCACCGGTGGCGAGCCTGGCCCGATCATCGAGACCGTCAGCCAGCAACACCTGCCGAACATCGCGCCGATCACCCTGCGTGCCGAGCGCGTCAGCCAGATGCTGGGCATGGACATGCCGGCCGCGCAGATCGAAAGCCTGATCGCCGCCCTGGGCCTGGGCATCGTTGCCGAAGGTGAAGGCCAATGGCGCGTAGAAGTGCCAAGCCATCGCTTCGACATCAGCCTGGAAGTGGACCTGATCGAAGAACTGGCGCGCCTGTACGGCTACAACCACCTGCCGGTTCGCTACCCGCAAGCCCGCCTGGCCCCGCAAGCCAAGGCCGAAGCCCGTGGCGAGCTGCCGGAGCTGCGTCGCCTGCTGGTTGCCCGTGGCTACCAGGAAGCGATCACCTACAGCTTCATCGATCCGAAGTGGTTCGAGCTGTTCAACCCAGGCGTCGAGCCGCTGCTGCTGGCCAACCCGATCTCCAACGACATGGCTGCCATGCGCAGTTCGTTGCTGCCGGGCCTGGTCAAGGCGCTGCAACACAACCTCAATCGCCAGCAGACCCGCGTGCGACTGTTCGAAAGCGGCCTGCGCTTCGTTGGCCAGCTGGACGGCCTGAAGCAGGAGCCCATGCTGGCCGGCCTGATTTGCGGCACCCGCCTGCCGGAAGGCTGGGCGCAAGGCCGTGACACCGTGGACTTCTTCGACGCCAAGGCGGACGTGGAAGCGGTGCTGGGCTTCGCCGGCGCGCTGGCGCAGTTCAGCTTCGAGCCAGGCAAGCACCCGGCGCTGCACCCAGGCCAGACCGCGCGCATCGTGCGTGAAGGTCGCGAAGTGGGCTACCTCGGCGCCCTGCACCCAGAGCTGGTAAAAGCCCTGGGCCTGGACCGCGCGGTGTTCGTCTTCGAGCTGGTGCTGGCGGAAGTGGCCGAAGGCAAGTTGCCGAAGTTCTCGGAACTGTCCCGGTTCCCTGAAGTGCGTCGCGACCTGGCCTTGGTGGCGGATCTTGAAGTGCCTTCTAGCGCGATCATGCAGGTTATTCGTGAAAATGCAGGGGAATGGCTCACGGACCTCAGCCTTTTTGACGTCTACCAAGGTAAAGGTATTGATCCCAATAGAAAAAGCCTTGCAGTTGGCTTGACCTGGCAGCATCCATCGCGCACTCTTAATGACGATGAGGTGAATTCCACGACGCAAGCTATCCTCACCTCGCTCGAACAAAGGTTGAATGCCACGTTAAGGAAGTAGCGCATGGGGGCTCTGACGAAAGCTGAGATGGCCGAGCGTCTTTACGAAGAGCTGGGCCTGAACAAACGGGAGGCCAAGGAATTGGTCGAACTGTTTTTCGAGGAAATCAGGCACGCTCTGGAAGACAACGAGCAGGTCAAACTGTCCGGTTTCGGCAACTTTGACCTGCGCGACAAGCGCCAGCGGCCTGGCCGCAACCCGAAAACCGGTGAGGAAATCCCGATCACGGCTCGCCGTGTGGTCACCTTTCGTCCAGGGCAGAAGTTGAAGGCCCGAGTTGAGGCATATGCTGGAACCAAGTCATAACGACGAGCTTCCGCCGATTCCTGGCAAACGCTACTTCACCATTGGTGAGGTCAGTGAACTTTGCGCCGTAAAACCCCACGTACTGCGGTACTGGGAGCAGGAGTTTCCTCAGCTCAACCCGGTCAAGCGCCGCGGAAACCGCCGGTATTATCAGCGCCAGGACGTGCTGATGATCCGGCAGATCCGCGCCCTGCTCTACGACCAAGGCTTCACCATTGGCGGCGCGCGTTTGCGCCTGTCCAGCGACGAAGCCAAGGACGACACCACCCAGTACAAGCAGCTGATTCGTCAGATGATCTCGGAACTGGAAGACGTGTTGGTCGTACTGAAAAAGTAACAAATCGGGTCGAGAAAATACTTCCACTTTTCAAAAGCTTGCGGTATATTCTTGATCGTTCCCTTCAACAAGGAACAGCTCTAAAGCAACAGGTTTCACGCCTAGTCGGGGCGTAGCGCAGTCCGGTAGCGCACTAGCATGGGGTGCTAGGGGTCGAGTGTTCGAATCACTCCGTCCCGACCATATAATTCAATGACTTAGCCACCTTCGGGTGGCTTTGTTGTTTCTGCCATAGTGACTTTCCGAGTGACCCTGGCATTGTTCTTCATCCCTGCCTCCTTTTTAGAATCGTCAGCGCTGGTGCGCGCGAGTCGGTTGCTGATACCTTATTTGCCGCTTCTATGAGCTGGTCCAGTTCTGCTGCCGAGTAGTGACTGGTGATGCTCCCGTTCTTGTGGCCGAGCAAAGCCTTCCGATCCTCCTCAGTCACGCCTGCTGCACGTAGCCTTCTGCCAAAGGTGTGCTTCAGGTCGTGAATGCGGATCCTGGCAAAGCCATCATGGGCCGGCCGCAAGAATTTCTCCTGCCACTTCTTCGCCGCGCGGATCCGAGCCTTCTTCCAGGCTGAATCGTTCATGCGGTGCACAGTCGATTCCTTGCCCTCGCCATCCGGCTTGCCAAACGGAAACACGAACAGCGGGTGTTTGCCGCGCTGTTTCTCGATCACCGACTTGGCAACGTCGTTCATCACCACCAGGCGCTCGTCCCGATTCTTCACGCCGGCCCGCGCGCTCCTGCCTCCAAAGCTCGCCGGGATCAGGAACACGCTTGTTCCCAGTTCCGGCACCGCAATCTCCCAATCCCACTGAAGTTTGCACACCTCCTGCTCCCTGCAACCCGTGTTGACCTTGAACATCGCCATGGTCTGCAGGTGAGCCGGCAGCTCCGCGAACAGAATCGACTGCTCTTCCCAGGACAGAGGGTAGGGCTTGCGACTGCTCGTCTTCTCGTCCAGCAAGGAGATCATCGGCACCACGTCAAGCCATGGCCGCCGCTCATCATCCCGCCACTTCCTGGCGCATAGGTTCAGCACCCTGATCACGCGTTGCAGCGCGATATTCACCGTCCTGTTCGTGACCGGCCGCCCGACATCAGGCTTGAGCTTCGACCTGATGTAGGGCGCCAAGGCGTCGTCATCGATGTGTGTGATCGGCATATCCCCAATGAAGGGGTCGAGCTGCTCCATATAGGTTGCCGAAATGTGGATGGAGGCCTGGTCCTTGACCTCCAGCAGGAAGCGGGTCGCCGCCTCCCGCCAGGTCCTGACCGTGCGCACGCCGTAAATCTTCTGCTGCCGGCGTTTTTCCAAAAGGTGAATCAGGTACTGCTCCGCTTCGGACCGGTCACAAGTGCCAGTGCTTTCCTGAATTCGCTCACCTCGGTATTTCTTGTCGATTTTCCAGATGCCGTTCGGCATTTGCTGGAGCCCCGTAATTGCTTTTTGGGCCATGGCGCATCTCCTGTGGATCCGCCCTGGCGCTCGCTGCGAGGCGGATTGTTGTCCTGATTGGCGGCTTTTTCAATCGCCTTGGCCGTGATGTAGGCATCGGCCCACTCGTCCAGCTCATGCCGGTCGAAGGCAACTCCCTGTTTTCCGATGGGAAATTCCCGTACGTGGGGCCGGACGGTCTTGTTGAATTCATCCCGGCACATGCCCAGGTATCCCGGGGCGTCGCCGAAGCGAATGAACCGCGGCTGAATGCTGGTGGCCTTGGCCGCTGTGGCGTTTGCCATGGGTATGCTCCATCCGCCCTATGGCGGCAGAAGGGGTTAGGGCTTGGCCGGAAAGAACTCGGTGTCGTACTCGACTTGGGTCACCAGCTCTACGGAGATGTGCGGGACCTCGCGCTCGAAACGTATGGTTCCGTATGGATGCTCCAGAAAGCGCTTCGCCTCCTCAACGAACTGGTCTTGGAAGATTCGCACCAGGTGGGCAGCTGCCGCGTCGTAGCGGTCCTCCTGATAGTTGGCAACGCATAGGCCGCCGCGGCACACGCGCCATACCGCCCGCTTAGCTCCATCCTCTGCGGCCTTGACCATATCCCGGGCCTGGTCTCGGGCGTAACGCAGCTGATCGACCGTCAGCGTCTTCAGCCATTCATCTGTGCCAACTCGCAGGGTATGGCCGTGGTCGCATTTTATTTCAGGCATGATTGATCCTTCCCGCCGAACCCCGGCAGGCAGTAGAGAGTGGGTGAGGAAGTTACCTGAGGCGGTCGAAGAAGTTACCGCCCCGACGCTTGAAGCTGGAGCGGGCGAGGCGGCTGGCGTGCGAACCCGCTTGGTACAGGCTGACGTGCTCTTTCTGATAGCCGACGTACAGCACCTCGTCGCCGTCGGCGCTGCTAAGCACGATCATTGCGGCCAGGGGCTCGTGCTCGACCTCGTTGCCTTCGATGTGCTGGGCGATCGCCCTGAACCAGTCGGCGAGCTTTTTCCGCTCCGCCTGGTTGGCGTTGACCTGGGCGTTGTGCTGTCGGCGGCTGGCCGGGAATTTAAAAATCTCGGCGCTCATGCCGCCTCCTTGGCCCGCTGCCACCAATGCCAGGCCCGGGACATGTAGCGATCCAGGTAGCTGCCATTGGTGAGGCGCTGGCTCTGGCACCATGAGATGAGGCAGTTATTGTCCTCGGCGTAGGCCTGTTCGAACTTATCGCGGTCGGTCATGAAGCCAACTCCTTGGGAACCTCAATGGTGTTCCCGAGCTTGAATGCGACGACGGCGCGAAAGATGGCGATCGTTCGCGTATCGCCAACTCGTCGGTCGCATGGGTCGCGGGTCACGCAGGACACCCATGGGTAGCTGTGCCCAGGCTCGACCCACACGTTGTATTTGGCTGCCAGCGCCTCGCCGCGGCGGTCGTCAGCTTCCGTGCAGAACGGGAACATCAGCTGGCCGGCCGACGGGTCATCAATTGAGTCGAGGGCCCAAGCAAGCGCGGTGCCCGAGAGGTTGTCGACGTGCACCTTAATCAGCTCGGGCATTGCATCACCCTCACGCCGGCGTCCTCGATGGCCTTCTTACACGCGTCTCGCATCTGGACGGCCGAGTGGTACTCGTCCATGAAGCTGTCGTCGATGGCGTCCTCTGGCTCTTCCGGGGACTCCGGAGCGGCCGGCAGCCGAACGACTGGAGGCTTGCGTGACGCCAGCCCAATCAGATACTCCAGCGCTCCTTTCTCCTGAGCAGGGTTGAAGCCCAGTTCAGAGGCTGCAGCCTTGATCTGGCCTGAGGCGTTGAAGGATGCGCGCTGGACGGTTCGCAGGTTTTGGAGTTCGTTCAGCAGGGCCAGGATGGCAGCAGGACTGGCGGACTCGACAAGTCGACCGTAGGCCTCGTTCACAGCCTTAAACTCCGGGAATGAGCTGTTACGGCGCACCTCGAACACAGTGCCGGCCGTATTGCGTAGATACCAGGTCCCGCTGTAGTCCACCAGGCGCAGCGGATCGTTCTGCGGGCACGCCTCAGCAAGGCGCTTCAGTTCGGTGTAGTCGATCATGGCTTCATACCCAGTTCGAAAGTTCTTCGCGGACAGCATCCTCTGGCGACCACTCAGCCGGGTCGTCACCGTACTCCAGCAACGAATCGTGCAGCACCGTGGCTGCCTCCCAGGATGGATAGCGCGCCAGGCGCCAGAACCAATACACAGCGCGGGCTTTCCAGATAAGGCTTTTCATCGGCAATACCTCGCCACACCGCTACAGCGGCTGGCTTGAAAGTGAAAGAAATCTGAGGGGAAAGGGCGGGACTGAAGATTTTCCAGTCCGGCTCAAGATTTTCTGAGCGGCGCGGCTTCAGTGATTCCTGGGTTGAGGCGCTTGAACTCGTCGAGGCAGGCGTTCCAGATCGCCGCTTCGCGATCATCGTCAACGGCGGTCATGATGACGGTTCAGGCTTTCGCTCCGGAAGCACCACCGGCGCCTGAGCGGCTGGCTGACTCGCAAATACGTTTCGCGTCGGGTAGCCAGCAGCTTCAGTGTTAAGTCGGTGATCCTTGATCCGATCGTCACCGTTCCACCACTTGCCGTCCTGAAGGAACTGCCACCCAACCGGCTCAGGCGGGCACACCGGAATCGGGTCTGGCGGTTTAATCGCGCGGATGCCTTCCGCCAAGTTCAGCCACTCCTCTACCGTCTCTTCGCCATTCCCGGAAAATTCCGTGCACCCAGTATCGTGGTCATAGCTACCGTGCTCATCGACGTATTCGTTCATGCGGCGCTCGATCAGCTTGGCCGCCGCTTCGATGCCATCTGCGAAGCTTGCGGCTGCTGCCTCGGCCTGATGCACCGGGCAAGGCCACCGCAGCGAGCCGTCGCCGGAGGGGCAGGTGCAGCGGGCGAGTGCAGGTTCTGGCAGCAGCGGCACCAGGTTCGTATCGTTCCAGCCTGCCGGCGCATCACTGGGCACCCAATCGCGCTTGTGGCCGAACACCAGCCAGGAACCATCGGCCTTCCTGTAGAACTGGCCGCTGATGGTGTGCGTGGCGCCAGGTGGCGGGCAGTTGGGGCAGTTCCAGTGGTGGTCTGCCGCAGACTCAACGTTACGGCACGGCTCGCAGTACCCGCCCAGGCCGCACTGGCCGCCGTCCTTGGTGCAGGTGTTCGGCTGGGCCAGCAGGGCGCGCAGTTCTTCTACTGAGGCCAGCCTGTCATTCTCCAAGGCGTCCCACATAGGTCTGCCGGTGTAGTCCTTTGTTGCGCGCTCCAGCAGCTCACGCGGAACGCTGATTTGGTCTTTGCTCATACTGCGACCTCTCTTACCTTGAATTCCCCGTGATCGCAGTGAAAAGTCTCGGGGTCATTCAACCATGAGCAGACGTCTTCAGCCTCGGCGCGAGAAGCGAACCGGAAGGCCTCATGCTCACCGTTGAACTGGCTGACCGAGCCAGCAATGTGCGTGACGTACATTAGGTAATCCTTGCGGTCTTCAAAGATGATGAATTTCGAGCTCACGATCCCACCTCCGGGCTGTCCTTGGTCAGTTGGCTTGATGCTGCATAGATCAAGCTTCGAACCTTCGCGGGATCGAGAATATCGTTGGTGAATTTGAGCGCTGCAGCCAATGCCTCTTCGCATGCATCAATCCGCTGATCCGCCGCGTTCAGGCGCTGCTGGAGGGCGGCCTCGCGGGCCTGGCCCCGCTTTAGGCCAAGCGCGTAGCTCGCATCCTGGAAGGCCATCACCTGCTCGTTGCTGGGCTCGTCCACGGCAATGAATTCCGCGTGGAGCCGATCGATTTCATCCTGGTCATCTGGGTGGTAGTTCATCTATCTGTCCTCTGCGCCTGCCGCAGCAGGCTGGGATAGGGGTGAAGAGTACTTTTGTACTCTTCATTTCTTTTTGTAGGTCTTGGTCAGATCGCTATTCACCGTGTTGCCTCGCCTGAGGATCAGGTTGGCCAACGCGGCGCGGTCTTTCTGGCTATGACTGGCCTGGCTGAGCAGGCCGAAGTAGCTGTTTGCGGTCTCGCGCAGATCCTCGGCCGGGGCCGCAGCCGTGCGTTTCATGGCCTGAGCCACGGATCGCTTGCGGGTGGTTCGCCGCCAGGGCTTGATGACGTGCCCGACGAAGTCCACGCCGCGGTCGACTGGCTGCAGGATGGTCTTGGTCGGGTTCAGCTTGGCGCCCAGCTTCGGAAGGAAGGCTTCGACGTCTGCCAGCCAGGCATTCAACTGTTGTGGTGATTCGTGCAGCAGTACGAAGTCATCGACGTACCGGACGTAATGCTTCACGCCAAGGCGGTGCTTGCAGAACTGGTCCAGGGCGTCCAGGTAGACGTTGGCGAAGAACTGCGATGACAGGTTGCCGATGGGCAGCCCTAGGTCCTCTGGCTGGGCGGCCAGGCGCTTGTGCTGCGGCACCCGAGCGAAGAGGTGGCGCGGGCTGCGCACCTCGTAATCCCAGCGCGGGTCATGCATCAGGATCTGCTCGGCCAGGGCCAGCCACCATGGTTCATCGATCTTGGCGGCCAGCTGCTGGCGCAGCACCTGCTTATCGATGGCGACGAAGAAGTTCGCCAGGTCGCATTTCAGGTAGAAGACCGGCTTCGACCAGTTCTGGCTGGCGCTTCTGATCTTCGACTCAAGCCGGGTAGCGGCGTACAGCGTGCCGCGTCCCGGAATGCATGCGCAACTGTCCGCTATGAAGCTGGCGTAGAAGCGCGGTGCCACATGGTTGTACAGCAGGTGGTGGACGATGCGGTCCCTGAAGTCCGCAGCCCAGACCTCTCGGGCCTTGGGCCGTGTCACCACGAAACAAATGGATCGGCCTGGCCGGTAAGTTCCGGCAATCAGGTCGTCGTGCAGCCCGATCAGGTTCCGCTCCAGGTTCGCTTCGAATGCCAGCGCGCTTTTGCTGTTGCGCTTGGAGCGCCGGCAGTCGTAGTAGGCCTGGACCAGATCGCTGAACGGATAGGGGTTCGAATCTGCGGACGGGGCGGACGCGGAGCTCGTTGTTCTTGTCGTTGTTGTTCTGATTGCCATCATCGAAGTTCATGTTGAATGCGTTGTTGGCGGAGCGCTGCGACCTGTCGTGCTATCTACGTCGCCGCACCGAAGGCCGAAGCCGATCAGCACGGAAACTGCGCGAGACCTACGCGGACGCTTTAGACCGGCGGTATCTCTGATGCGCATGGCGGTGGCCACTGGGCCAGCGGCACGACCAGATTCAAAGTCGCACAGACCAGAAAGCCTTGGCTTTCAGGTAGCGGGCGCGGCGGAGTATCGCTTCCAGGCGTTTGCCTGCTTACCGACAGACGCTGTCAGCTCGATGGCCTTGGCGTGCTGCGGGATGCTGATGAAGCGTTTTTCTTTGAACAGCCTGAGCAGAAACTCAAGCACTTGGACTCGCTCGACCAGGGCTGACAGGTGAAGCACCTTGTCCCGTGCAGCGTTGGCCCGCGCGATCAGCACCATGATCTCGATGCATTCGTCGCGCACCTTGGCGCCGAGCCCCACCTTGAAGTCCCGAGGGATATTCCGTGTCAGGTCGGTTGCCAGGCTGAGAAGGTCAAAAGCGTCCTTGTGGATTCGCAAATCCGTATGCATTGCCATGCGGCGGTATCTCCTTGAAGGGCGGCCGGCCGCGAGCGGCCGGATCAAATAAGGAAATTAATCAATAACTACGCTGCGGACGGGGCGGACGCGGAGCTCGACGCCCTTGACGCCGAGGTTGTACTGACCGCCATCACCGAAGTGCATGGAGAATGCGAAGTTGGCGGAGCGCTGCGAAGACGACCAGTACCAGGTGTCGCGGAAGGCTTCGTCGCCATCCTCCTTGAAGGCCTCAACGCTGGTCTGTGTCGGGGATTCCTTGGAGTACATAAGGCCAACTGGCTCACTGTTCGGGTTATCGCCGTCGCGGCCGTACGCCCAGTTGGCTTCGGTGGTTGGCTTCAGGTGACGGTATTGCAGCTCCTGGGCATCGCGCGCTGGGATCGCCCAGTCGGTGAAGCCATCGATATCCAGGGCCAGCACCTTCTGCGCGAGGTCGCTGCCAGAGGCGGCCATGGCTTCTGTGTTCGCGCGGCTGTCGGTGAAGCTGTCGGCGCCCTCGATTTTCGCGCCGTACTCGCCCCAGGCGCCGACCAGCTCGGCAGACGCCGGTGCGGTGACTATTGCGTAGCGCTTGGCATCCTGCAGCAGGACGCCGGTGAAGAATCCGCCTTCAAAGGCCTCGCCAATGGCTGGGAGCTGAGCTTGCCGGGCTGCTTTCGCGGTTATGGTCATATGCTTTTACCTTTTCGTGGGCAACAAAAAAGGCGCCGTTGCGCCTGCTTTTGAATGAATGAAGGATTAAATAAACAATCTGCGGACGGGGCGGACGCGGAGCTCGTTGTTCTTGGCGCTGCTGAGCTGAAGGCCATCAGCGAAGTGCATGATGAATGCGGTGTCGGCGGAGCGCTGCGAAGATGACCAGTACCAGGTGTCTTTGGCGAACACCTCAGGGCAGGTCAGCCAGCAGTGGTACAGCTCAGCAGCGGCTGGCAGGTAGAAGTCGGCATGACCTTCAGCTTGGTGCTCCTGTGCTGCGACTGCTGCCGGGTGACCTCCTTCCTCGATCAGTGTCAGGGTGTTCGCCAAGCCATCGGTCTTGCTGGTCGCCTTCGACTCCTTCTCTCGACCTCCCCAGGCGTGCTTGCCGACGTCCTTGGATGCAACGATCAGATAGTGCGCCGGCAGATCGCCGCGGGCAGCGACCAGGCCACCGTTGATGCCGCCCTGGCCAGGCCATTCGGCGCCGATTGCAGGAACGGTGGATGGTTCTGGCGAAACGGGAGCGGTGTTGGCCGGCGGCAGCACCTGAGCGAACACGCTGGCCATGGCCAGTTGTGCAAGGGCCGAGGCGGGCATCTTGATGGTCGACTGACCGTGTTTCAGGGTGATCATTTCGGGCTTCATTAGTCATCCTCGAGTGATTGGTCGCTGCACAGTCGCAGCGCTTTGTTTCGGTGGTGGTCGAGCAGGCGCGCCACTTTCGGCGACACCGTGATTTCGTGGCGCGGCGGTTCCAGCAACGGCAGCGCGCCGCCCGGGCCCAGCGCATGCAGGTGATGAATCATCAGCGTCATCGCCTCGCCCTGTTCCTCGATCCCGGCCCACTTCATCAGCTCAGCCAGGGCCTGCTTGGTGCCAGGGCGCACCTTCAGCCTCAGATCCACTTCCTGTAGCGCTGCTGCCTTGGCGTGGCGGCGTTCGTCACGCTGCTGCTGAGTCAGTGCCATGCTGATCTCCATTTCTCACGAAGGTGGTGCCAGGGCCGTACTCCATCAGGTCGCAGACCCGGTTGATGATGCGTAGCGCGGCGTCGAATACCTCGGCGTCGTCCGGCTCGCGGGCCATGCGCCGCATGTTCGGCTGGTGCTCCAGACACACCTTGTCCACCAAGCGGTGGGCCAGCGCGCGGAGTTCGTCGGCGCTGTCGTGGAAGCGCAGACTCAGCGCAAACGCCAAAGCCACATCCTCAGGCCGGTACTGGCCGCCGCTCCGGGTGTTGTAGAGCTTCTTCACCGACTTCATCCACGGCGGAAGGGTCACGACTCCAGACTTCGCTTTTTCCATTTTCGGGCTCCCTCAGGCCGCTGGGCGGCAACTTGACTTGCATCTGGCGCCGCCGCTGCTGCGCTCTGGTTCTGGGTTTCAAATTCAATTCCATGTCCATGTCGTTCCAGCCCGCAGTCCACCAGGCCCACTTGCGGGTCAGGTAGCCGAACGGGCAGGCGCATTTGCTGGTGTGGTTCTGGCGGCCAGATCGACCCTCGTAGTACACGGGGTCGATGTCCTCGCGCCTGTTCACGCCTTCACCTTCTTGTTCCGCTGGCCCAAGGGCACCTTGGGGAAGTTGATGGCGTACTCGCTGAGCAGGCGGTGGAATTTCTCGTAGCTCATGCCGATCTGGTTGCGGGCCTGGGCCCTATTGAGGCCCACATCCCTCAGCGCACAGATGCGTTCCACCAGGGCCTTATCGCCATCCTTGTAGGAAGGGTTGGTGGTGTACCCGCGCTTGAACTTGAAGCCGCCCCGGGCCGCCATGCGCTCCAGGTCCTTCACGCTCAGGTGGAAGGCGTGCGCCGCCTCGGTGATGGTCATGGATTCGGCGCTGGCCGACACCTTGGACTCCAGGGAGGGGCAGAGCGCAATGCTCTTGCCGCCCTGAGTGCGCCCGTTGAAAGCGGTGTCGATGTCGGCGCTGCGGCTATCGACCGGCAGCACCTGGACGACCTTGGCTTCGTTCTGCGCCATCAGTTCGGCAAGCCAGGCGCGGTCGGCGTCCTTTGCGCGGACGCTGTTGAGTTCGAGACTGATCATGCGGCCACCTGCTCCAGGGTTACCCCGGGCATGCTGAATTCGGCGCCTTTCGCCTCCACGATGGCGTCGAGGGCGCCCCAGTTGACGGTCAGCACTGCGATAGGCGCCTGGCCGGCGGCTACCGCTTGCACCAATGCTTCCAAGTCGGTTACCCGCGCTTCGAGTTTTGGTGGTTTTGGTGCGACCTTCGGCGACGGCGCAACCTGGCGCACTGGCGAGGCAGCCGGCTTGACCGGGTCCGTTACGGCGGCCGGTGCAGGCTTCGCGGCCGCTGCTGCCGCTGCGGCAGCAAGCTTCGCTGCTTCTTCCTGGCGAATTGCCTCGCGCTGCTGTTCCAGCCGCGCTTCTTCAGCCTTCTGGTGCTCGCCGATGCGAACTTTGATCAGAGCGCCAAGGTCGTCATTGGCCTTCATGACCAGTTGCTGGACGTCGTTGAACAAGAACAGGTGATCTTTCGCCAGCGTGTCCAAGCTCTGCAGATTGGCGCGGATGCTGTCGCCAATCTGGCTGGCCTCGATCTTGGCGCGGGCCAGTTCAGTGTCTGCTGCGTCGCGCAGGCCTTTGATGCCCTTCTTACCCTTGATGACGCCGGCGAAGTCAGCCGGCACTGCTGGCATGCGTACCTTGCCGGCAAACGAGGCGTTGATCTTCTCGATGTGCTCGTGCAGGGCCTTTGCCGCGGTAATCACGATCTCGTCGCGGATGGCGACCTTGCGAGCCTTGACCAGCTTCTCGAGCTCAAGGCGCTTGGCTCGGACTTGCTCGCTGATCTGGTCGATGGTGCGGAACAGCAGGTCAATCGACTCAGTTTGGCTGAGCGCATGCTGCTTTGCGGCAGCCAGCCGCGATTCTGCTTCCCCGCACCATTTGACCGTCTTGTCCGCGTCAGCGAAGTGCTGGTCGGTCTGTAGATCGGTGTTGATGGCGCCGATTACGGCCAGGGAGTGCGCCTTGAACTGCTCGAGATTGCTGGCGGTAACCATGCCGGTCACTTCAATGCGCAGGGCTGGCAGGCTTTCCGGTGCAGTGCCGACGACCTCTGCAACGACCTCGACGACCTGGTGGTTGGCCAGATCCAGTTCGAACTGCTTCCACCCCTCGATCAGTTGCTCGACGCGGCCCGGAACAGCTCGGTATTCCATGTGAACGAAGTTTTCTGGGGTACCGTCCGAGCAGACGAAGATCACACGCTCTGCCGCACCGACCAGCAATTGCTGCTCGAGCTGCCAGTAGTAGTGGGGTTCCAGCTCGCCGGCGCGCACTTGGGCGACTAGGCCTTCATTCCACAGCTTGTGCTCGAACAGCGTTTCGCCAAGCATCGTCGCGCCGTCCATGGAGGCCAGCAGGCTGCCTTCGGTGGCCACGATAGGGAACAGGTCTTCGCCAATGAGCGCCTCGGCCAGCGGGCGAGCCAGCGCTTCGGTGGCGTGGCCACGGTCGAAGATTCGCTGCTGCTGGGTGGTGACATCCGGCACTATTCCGGTTTTCTTGGCATTCAGCAGCTCAGTGCGCGACTGGTACTTCGAAGCACCCATCATGGCCGGAGCCTCCGAAGCGGTGTTGTAGTTGGCGCGTAGGGCGTGCCATTCGGCCGAGCCCTGGGTCACGTTGTGAATTTTCATGCGGCTTCCCCTTCAATGGGCTTGAGCTGGTTGATTGCGTCGATCTGCTCAGCTGTGAGCGAATACTTGCTGCTGATAGTGGCGATGAGGTGCTCAGGCGAAGACCGTCCGGCCTCAACCGCAACCCGCCATTTCGGGATATTTTCCTGCAGCTTTGCGTCCGGGTAGGCCTCCAGTGGCTCGGGCGCCGGCGCGGGATCTGGCTGGCGCTGCGCCTGCACCTCGCGCGGGCCCTCGTCGAAGACCTTGCCTTCCATCTCGTCGGCGGTAGGCGCCGATCCGACTTCGGGGAACGCCTTACGCAGCGCCTGGGCTTCGGCGCATTTCGCCAGCTGGGCGTAGGAGCGCTTCTTCCACATGGCATTGGGCGCTGCAGTGTCCTTGCTGGACGTGGCGTAGTTCTCCAGCCACCGCTCGTTGGCGGTGTATTCGGCGACCAGGCCGTTGCTCATCTGGCGCTTCACGGTCACCCGACACCACTCGGGGTAAGTGACCTCGACGCCGCCCAGGGTCGCGGTGATTGGGGGGCCATACTCAGGCTCGCTGATGCCGGCGTACTGGCCGGTGCGTGCCGCCTGGATGCGATACAGGCCAACGCCAGGCATAACGGTGTCCACCATCTTCCCGGCTGCCTTGCTCCAGATTGGAACGATGTGCACCGGCTTCAGCATCGGGTCTAGCTGAGCGGCCTTGCAGTAGGCCAGCACCATCACGACCGAGTTGTGCGCGGCGCCAGGGTAGAGGCTGCCGCTGAGCACTTGGATCAGAGTTTCTTCGGATACGGCCGGCAGATGCTCGGCCTGCTTCATTAATGCGCTCACGACAAATCCTCGCGCTCCATGCGGGGCGCTGCGATAGATAGGGGAAGGGGGTTACTTGACGTTGTAGGCGTAGCAGAACCAGAGGAGGGCGATCATGGCTCTTGCTCCTGCGCGGCCCGCTTGGCCTCGCGATGCTGAATGGCGCACTGGGCGTGCTGGGTTCGCCAGCCGCCTTGGTGCCGCTCGAAGTGGCCCGCGCCGGCGGCCACATGGCCGTGGCACCGGTAGCAGGTGCCGGGGTACTTATTGCGCATTTCGCTGCTCCTTGCTGTAGCGGTGAACCCACAAGCCTTGATGCTCGCGGTACGACTTGACTGGCCAGCCGATGAAGCCCAGGCGCTCGGCGCGCTTGATCACGTCAGCAGGGTCGGTGCCGGCCACTTCTTCGAGCTGCTCGTCGATCAGCGTTTTCACGGGTGCAGTGCTCATGCCGCCTCCTTGCGCCGCTGGCAGATCCGCCGCAGACGCGCGCTGTAGTAGTGGAATTCTTCAAGGGTGATGAGAGGCTCAAAGGCCTGCATCGCGTTGATGATGATTTTCTCGACGTGGGCCTCGTAGAAGCGCGGGGCGTCCGGGCGCTCAAGATCATCCAGCGCCTGCGAGATTTGTACGTGCACGCTGGCCGGGCTGTTCATGCGTCCCAGTCCTCTGCCATCTGCTCCAGCGCCAGATCGAACCAGGGCTCAACCAGCTCCAGAGCTACTTCGTGCGGAGTTGTCGAGCCCATTAGGCTCTGCGCGAACGTCTTGGCCGGCGCGCCTGCGATCCCTGCGAGCACTAGTCGCGCAAAGAAAGGCTCTTCGTCCTGAACGTCAATTCGGCGCTGATTTAGCAGGGCCTCGACCTTTTCCAGGAAATCTTCCTGGCTGATCACCTTCGTCTGCCGACGAGTGCGAATTACTACGTCACTGCCCAGCACAAGCTGCTCTGCAGCGTTATGCGACCAGTTGTCTGCGGCCTCTTCACGGTCCGAATTATCCGCTGGGCATGCGCTGTCCCAGCGAGCTTGTGCTGCTGCAAGTGCGTTCATGGTCGCCTCCAGGGCGTGGACCGCATTGGTCAGATACCAGGCACGGGTGACCAAACCCAGCCGTGAGACTGGCCTGGCACCTGCCGATGCGGTCTTGAAAAGGGAAGGGGTGATGCAGAAGGCCGGGCGCTACTCCGGCTTTGGAACGTTCATGCTCTGTGTAATGGCCGCAGCGCGTTCGGTATCGCCCGATTACTCGGCAAGGCTGCAGTACGTCCGAATCCAGGGGCCTGTTTCCGGCTAAATAGGAGCCGTCACCTACCCACCTTGGTTCCAATCTCCAAGGAGCGATCCCCATCGAGTCATGTCGTTGGTAGCGTGTCTGATTTCCACGCCGCTTCTGCATCGGGGTGTGATCTGAACGCTGGGAAGGGTCTTGCACCCTCAACTCCCGTGCACTGGGCTTTACTTTTAAGCTACCCGGCTCATACCCATTCACGGTGCCCCGCTACTGAATATGCAGATCACACTCCGATGCAGCCTCTTTCGAGGTGATCGGGCGGGCCTTTCCCGCTCGGTCGGTCTATCCCGCTCACTGTCACCGTCATTTCTGGTCGTGTGGGCTAGACCTCCCACGCCTTCCACCAGGGCTCATACGGTTTTGCGTTGCTAAGGTGCAGATGACCGGAGCTGATCCCGGCATGACTATTAGCGGCCTTAGTGACACCGGGGTTTCACCGGGGCGAAGGTTTCAGCCGCTTATTCTTGGACTCGCCGTGGCCACCTGGGCGCTTACTCACTCTACCGGCCACGATTCCCGCGATCCCTCAGGTCTTACACTTGCGCATCAGCCTGCGCATTCATCTGCATCGGTTCTGCGCCTTCACCATCTAGTGGCACCGGAGGCAATCCCTACCCGGAATCAAGGCGCAGACCGATGGGCACTCTTGCGAATGCCTACGGAGTCAGTGGAAGTCCACGGCGCCGTTGTCGGCCGCCAGCTCGAAAGCCTTCTGCCACTGCTGGTATTTCTCCCAGAAGTAGCCGCCGATCGCCTCAGCCTTTGCTGCGAACTCGGCGTAATCCTTGGCCAGCTTGGCGCTGACAACCGGCCCGATGGTGCCCTCGCAGTCGCTGAAGTTGATCTGCTCAGCGAAAGGCCCCTGCGCACCGTTCCAGCAGGCCACGCAATGGCTGAAAGCCGCGCTTCCGTTCCTGAAGTAGGAGCCTTGCTCGTAGCCAGCAAGCTTGGCCAGTTCGTCGCGCCACCCGTTATAGGTGCCGTACCCGGTGCTTAGATCGGTGCTCTCACCCTCCGACCTGTAGGCCATTCCCTCCTTCAGGCCTTCGAAACGACCGGGGAAATCCTGATTGTCGTAAAAGGTGGTGAGGCCGTCCCAGTCCACCAGGCAACCGTCCTCGTCCCGCTTAGCATCTGGTACTTCGACCAGCTTGCTGTACGCCATCACGTCCAATCCCATCGTCTTGCCCTCCAGGGCGGTTGATTTCCCGTCAGCCCCTCGCGAGAAGGGCTGCCAGTGAAATCTGGTCTTGCTGGCCGGTGTTACTCGCCACCTCCGGCTGGGCTGAACGCAACATCCGTTCGTTTCCGCCCCATGCGCGTCGCCGCGGTTTCCCCACCTGGCCGGCGTCACACATTTCGTGATCGATGATCTTCCGGCTGGCTTGCATGGTTTGGCGTCCTCCCATGTGGGGAGTCCGGCAGCTTCCAGAGGCTGCATGGGCGGCGGTTTAGCTCAATCTCCACCCAGGTAAGGGCCTGGGTACGTCGCGGGGGTCACGTCAGGTTGTGTAAAGAGCGGTTCGATCTGCTTTCGCGTTTCGATGGGTGAACATTACGCCCTGTAATATTCATCGTCAATACTCATCGTAATAAAAATTTTCGAAGGCGTAATAAATTACGGCTTTGCCGCCGAACGGCAGCCGAGGGAGGGGAATCGCGGGTACAAAAAAGCCCGCGCTTGGCGGGCTTCAGTTATTTGCGTTTGGGTGATCGCCGGACCGTGGACCACCAGAAGACCCGGCCGAGCATCTTCACTTCGTCCCGGTACTGCTCAGCAGTCATGATCTCGTCAGGGAACTCATCAGTGTTCTCGCTGCGAACCCGAACCGCGCCACCTGGCAGGCGGTACAGGTATTTCACCCTGAGCATCCCGCCATGATTGAAGGCGTAGATCTCCCCATCGATGATGATGGTGTCGGACAGGTCAAAACCAATCGCTGCGCCGTTGAGTATCAGCTTCTCCATGCTGGTGCCGCGAATCCTGGCTACGGCCGCGCTGGCGCAATCCACCCCAGCGGCACGCAGCGTTGCGTTACTGAATCGCAACGTCCTGTCAGCTACCTCTACCACTTCCGTCATACCGTCTCCGCCGGCAAATTCGACCTCGGCGTAGTAAGGCACTTCGCAATCATCTTCGTCTAGTGGGTCGCCCTCATCCCAGGCAACCATTTCACCGAGATACTCAGCGTTCGCCTCGACTCTGGCGGCCTGGACTGGCGCAGGACCGGGGTTGATCGTCATGGGTGGCAGGCCCAGGAACTTCAGCACAGAGGCGATCACCTCAAGCGATGGCTCGCGGCGGCCACTCATCCAGTGTGCGACCGCGCCCTGAGTGACCCCAAGGTGCTCGGCCAGGTTCTCCTGGGTGATCTTGCGTTCTTTCATCCTGGCCTTGGCCAGCTCGTTCCATTTATTCATCAGCACATCATTACGCCCTGTATGCCTTCCTTCCAGTAACAGCCCGTAATGTCCGCTTGCGCAATATCATTACTGATCGTAATATCTTCGCAAGAGTACGGAGAACCCCTATGTCCAACATGAAGACGATTCGCGAAAAGGTCGGCGTCACCCAGGCGGCCTTGGCCCAGACGGTAGGCCTGACCCAAGGCGCTATCGCCCATTACGAGAACGACCGCCGCAAGCCAGGCCTGGAGGAATGCCGGCGCATTGTCGCCGCGCTCAATTCCAGCGGGGCGGGCGTGACTCTGGACGACGTTTTCCCACCTGCCAAATCAGCAGCCTAACAACCTCGACAGCCACTAGGAGCAACGCCCCATGTACCAGGACCCCAGCCAAAAACGCGACATCCCCGTGAAGGTCCGTTTCGAGCCCGTGCTCGACCGGATCCTTCGCAAGGCGGCCAACAAGTCTCGCCGTCAGCACGCGACGTACCTCTACGAACTCATTGAGTGGGCAGTTGCCAACGGCGCCGTCGAGGAGCTGATGCAGGACGACCAACAAAATATCGCGGGCTGAAGCCCCTCTGGAGGGCCGAATGCTTTTCGATAGGAAGCAGTTATCCGAAGAGACCAATCGCCAGATCGATCGGCTCATGCGGGCGAAGGGATGGAGCTTCGAAAGGGCTCTGAACGAACTGGGGATCCACGGCGTGGCCAGCGGCGCAACTTCTGCCGTAGGCCGACACAAAGCCCGTGTGTTCCAGTTGGTGGCCCCAAAAAGGGCCTCTGAGAGGGACTCAGGCAGCCCCTGAAAAGGGCCTTCAAGAGGGCCTCTTACAGGGACTCTGAAAGGGCCTCAAAACTCTGGAACTCAAATTCCAGGCACAAAAAAGCCGGGATTGCGGCCCGGCTCATTGCTACATCTAAGTGGAGTTCATTATGCATACCACGCACCATCTGATCAATACCCCGCCGCCCGCGCCACGAAATGGCAGCTACGAAAATGTGGCGCGCGTCATTTCCATGACCAGCCTGGAGTTGGTCGACTTCATCAACTCGCAACGCGAAGAGGGCGAAGCCGTCCTTGATCACGCCGACCTGATGAAGAAGGTGCCGAAGGTCCTCAAAAAAGATGCCGGAAGATTTTCCGACATCTACCTGGACACGATGAATCGGCGCCAGAAGTGCTATCGGCTCCCCAAGCGCGAGGCCTGCCTGGTCGCAATGTCATACAGCTATGAGCTACAGGCCAAGGTCTTTGACCGGATGACGGCGCTGGAGGAGGGGATGCGGGCTCAATTCGTCCCAAACAGCTCCAAGATCGTCGGCGAGCTGGCCATCCTGGAATGCTTCGACCGCCTGCTGAAGCCGGCCAACTCCGCGAAGATGCTGATGCTCAGCAAGATCGCCGAGAACAATGGCCTGGACCCGAAATTCCTCCCAGGCTACGCCGTGGATGCCGCGCCGGACGGCACCGGCGGCTCCAGCATGGCCACCAAGTCGCTCACAGCGTTGCTGAAGGATACGGGCCTCAATGGGTCCGCCATCGCCTTCAACCGCCGCCTTGAGGCCGCTGGCTTCATCAAGGTCATGACCCGCAAGAACTCCAGGCACGAAACCGTGGCGTTCTGGTGCGTGACTGAAAAGGGCCTCCAGTACGGAAAGAACCTGACCAACCCCCAATCCCCCCGCGAGACGCAGCCGCACTGGTACGTGGATCGTTTTGCTGAGCTTGCCGAGCTTGTCGGCAAAGGACGTCCATGATGGCTCGCATCCGCACCGTAAAGCCGGAGTTCTGGTCGAGCGAGCAGGTCATGTCCTGCCGCCCGCTGGCACGCCTGCTGTTCATCGGCCTCTGGAACTTCTGCGATGACGGGGGCAATCACCCCCTGGCGCCGCGCACTATCAAGGCCCTGGTCTTTCCTGGCGACGATATCACCGCCGAGGAGGTTAGCGAGTTGCTCGGGGAGCTTGAGGGTGCCCACCTGACCAGCAGCTACTCCTCTGGCGGCAAACTTTTCGTCCACGTGATGGGCTGGAAGCACCAGAAGATCGAGAAAAAGAACTTCAAATATCCCCCATTCCCGACCGAATTCGACGACGAGTCGGAGAGCGGTCGTCGACAATTCGTCGAGGAGTCGTCGACTGATCGTCGACCGGTAGACCCCGGAAGGGAAGGGAAGGGAATAGGAGAACACAACACACTACGCGCGCACGGGGAAAATTCCGCTGACCCAAAGGCGCCCAGTGAGATGACCCTGGAGTGGACCCCTGACAACCGCCTGCTGACAGCCTTCGCCAAGCGCATGGGCGTCCCCGTGACCCTGTTCACCCATGAGGCGATCGGCGGGTTCGTTTGCCACTACGCGGCCTCTGGGCGCTTCGAGACGCAGCAGGCCTGGGTGAGCCTGCTGGTGAAGTGGATCAAGCGCGACATGGCCAGCGGCGCCGCGGCATCGAACGTCAAGCCGTTCCCTGTTCGCCAGGCCAACGGCCCGGACTTCAACGACACCACATGGGCTGACGACCTGGGGGTGCTGTGATGAAGCCGGTCAACGAGCTGATGAAAACCATGGGCAACCTGCCCGCCGTGGAAGTCGCGCCGCTGCGGGTCGACTCAGGCACGGCGGATGTGGTCAACGCGCTGTTCAAGGAGCTGCAGGCCATTTTCCCGGCGTGGCGCCAGGCATGGCCGGACGACGAAGCCCTGAAGGCTGCCAAGCGCAGTTGGATCAAGGCCTTCATGGCCCAGGGCATTACCCAAATCGAGCAGATCCGCTTCGGCATCGAGAAGTGCCGCAAGCTCCAGAAGCCTTTCGCGCCGAGCGTGGGTGAGTTCATCGCCATGTGCCAGCCGACCCCGGACGACTTCGGCATGCCTGCGGCCCCGGATGCCTGGCTTGAGGCGCTGCTGGGCACCTACAGCCACGAAGCGGTGCGCCTGGCGGCCCGAGAAACTGGGCTGTTCGACCTGCGCGCCGCACGGCAGGAGGACAAGGGCCTGCGCGCCCGGTTCGAACGCAGCTACGAAATCATCCTGCGCCGCGCCATCGCCGGGCAGGCGCTGGACGGCAAGGTACTGACCGGCATCGGTCACGACAGCCAGAAGACTGAGCTGGATCTGGCCAACGAGCAGGCCGAGCGCCAGGCCCAGGCCAGGATCGTGCAGCAGGGTATCCCAGCGAACGGCGCCGCCGCCCGGGCGCAGTTGCTGGCCCGCATGAAGATCAAGCGCCAACCGAACGGGGAGGGCCGGCCATGACCGATTACACCGAACTGAAGCGTCTGGCAGAGGATGTGGGTAGTGATTTATGGCACGCGGCGCACGCTCGTTCTGGTGGACGAGGGTGGGAAGTTGTCCAGGGTGTTGATCAGGTTGCAGATGGGATGTCTGAGGCACGGGCTCGCTTCATCGCAGCCGCCAACCCTGCCGCCATCCTGGCCCTAATCGCGGAGAACGAGACCCTGACGGTAAACCTCGATCTCCAGCATGTAATGGCCGAAAACTCTGGTTATGAGATCGACCAGCTCAAGGCCGAGGTCGAGGCGCTGCGCCAGGATGCCGGGCGGTACCGGTGGCTGCGAGATGGCGCTGGCTACTGCGACACACGCGACATACCTGGTATGGCGCCCGCGCGCATGGATGCCTTCATCGACGCCGCCATGAGCAAGGAGACCGGCCAATGAGCATTGCCATTCGTATTTTCGGCGCCCTTGTCTTGGCTGGTCCGCTGTGCCCAGAAACCAGAACGCACTGGTCGATGGCTGCGTACTCACAGCCAGCCAGCGCGAATTCTGCTTGGGGGCGACCATGACTGACCACTCCCTACGCACCGAATCCGACCGCCGCCGGCTCATGAGCTTCATCGAGCACGTGGACCTGAGCAAGCCGCGCAAGGTCTCCATAAGCGAGACCCGCAACAAGCGCAGCGAAGCCCAGAACCGCCTGCTGTGGATGTGGAACGGCCTTATCCAGAACCACCTGCGCGACTCCTACGGCCAGTTTGCCAGCAGCGAAGAGTGGCACGAGATCCTGGTGGCCAAGCTCTGGCCGTCCGAGGTCCGCCGCGTGGAGCTGCCAGACGGCGCCGCGTTCAAGGTCGGCCGGGCCAAGACCCGCAAGTTCACTACGGTGCAGATGACCATCTACCTCGAACTGCTGGACGCCTACTGCGCCGAGCACCTGCAGCTCCTGTTGCCCCACCCAGACGACTTGATGATGGCCATCTACGGCGAGCGCCGGAGGACAGCAGCATGAACATTCGTAAATTCCTTCCAGCGCTCAAGCGCGCCCTGGTCCGTTTCGAGACCTTCGGCTGCCTGGCCTACACCTCGACCTGGACGCCTGCGGATCTGCATCAGGGGGTGTTGCTGTGAGTCATCAATTCAAGCCGGGGGATCTGGCGCTGATCGTCAGCGTGCGGGTGGTGGTGGAGTTCATTGGGGTTGTAGTTGAACTGCATCAGCGGGTGGCGCCAGGGGATATCTACATGGGGCCAGGCGAAACGCGCGGGAATGTAAACACGTCCCATAGCCACTCTTGGGTGTGCCTTTCTGACCGCTTCGATTTTGAGTCTGGATCTGATTACGGGGGAAAGGGCTGGGCGCAGATCTGTGAGCAACACCTCATGCCCCTGCGCGGCGACTTCACCCCCGAGCAGCAGAAAGCCAAGGAGGCCGAGCCATGCCTCTGACCCGGAAGGAGCCGAAGCCCAAGACCTGCATCAACCAGGCGTGCGGGGCCTCGTTCGTCCCGGACCGGCGCCGCCTGGGGCAGAAGGTGTGCAGCCCGGCCTGTGGCCTGGCAACCAAGGACGTGAGCATGCCGAAGGCCCGCAAGGCCATCGCCGACCGCGAGCGCCGCGAGATCAAGGAGCGCAAGGAGAAGCTCAAGAGCCGCAGCGACTTCGTGCAGGAAGCCGAAAAGGCCGTCCGGGATTACCGGCGCACCTTTGAACTGTCGATTGGCAGCGGGTGCATCAGTTGCGGTGCGACTCAGCATGAGGTCCAGGACGCCCAAGGCTGGAAGACCGGCGGGGCCTGGGATGGTGGTCATTTCCTCGGCAAGGGCGCCCGGCCAGAGCTGCGCCTGGAGCCGACCAACATCTGGCTGCAGTGCAAAGGGTGCAATGCCGGGTCGTCCAAGTACGCGCGCAAGGGCCAAAGCGTTTCGCAGGGCTTCCGTGAGGGCCTGATCGAGCGCATCGGCCTAGTGGCTGTTGAGGCCCTGGAGGCCGACCACGAACCGCGCAAGCACACCATCGACGAGCTCAAGGCCATCACCGCCGAGTACCGGGCCAAGCTCCGCGACCTGAAGAAGGAGGCCGCATGAACAACTTCACTGACCTGGTAGACCTGTTCCGCATCGTGGTGATGGTCGCTGTCTTCGCCTGGTTCTGCCTGGAGCGCCCAACCAATGGCTGAGCTAGCCCTTGTCGTGATGTGCGCGGCCATCTGTGGCCTGTTCTGCGTAAACCTGAGGCTGCATCAGCGGCTGAAGGATCGGAAGTGAATTTTGCAATGGGGGATGGGGAATGATGAAACTGAACAGCGCACGCCTGGCTTGGGCTCCGGTTTGCGGATTCGAGAGCACTCACGAAGTGTCGACTGATGGCCAGGTGCGCCGGCTGGCCTGCGTATTCGTGAACAAGCATGGACACCAGAAAGTTGCTCCGGCTCGCCTTCTAAAGCCAACGATTAAGAGCAATGGCTACTACCACCTGACCCTTTGGGTCGAAGGCGCTCAGAAAACCCTTCACCTGCACCGCATTGTGCTCGAAGCGTTTGTTGGGCCGTGCCCTGACGGGATGGAGGGCCTACACAGGAACGACGTGAAGTCTGACAACCGACTGGAGAATCTTCGTTGGGGTTCTCATGTGGAGAATTGCGGCGATCGCTCCCGGAATGGCAAGTGCCAGTTCGCATTGACATACGAGGAGGCAGAGCAAATTCGATATTGTCGCGGTCGGCTTCGGCAGGTCGATGTTGCTGAGCTTTTCGGTATTTCGCAGGCCACGGTGAGCGCCATTCAGCTTGGCAAGATCTGGTACACCGACCGGAGGGTGGCGGCATGATGAAGCTCAATTCTGCCAGGGCCTGCTGGCATGACGCTTACTACACCCCATGGGACAGCCAGGGCGCCCACGTAGAACAGATCGGCCTGCTGGGATGTTCCGTGCAGAAGACCGAGAAGATGGTGAACAGCCGGCACGCGATGCACCAATCGATATCGGCGCGCATCCAGCACGCCATTGCCACGCTGCCCGGCCACCTGCAGGCCTTCGGCAACTTCATGTACAGCCCGATGGCCAGCATCGACGAGAAGGAGGAGGCGGAGGAGCTGGTGTTCCTGGGGGCGTACAACGCCGGCCCGAAGATGATGGCCAAGAAGTTCGAGCGGGCGCGGCACGTTGCCATTGCCGTCCTGTTCCGGTACCGCCGCATGCACCAGGGTGGCCAGAGCGAAGGACTGGACCCGCTGCCGACCCCTGAGGCGTTCCGGGGATGGCTGTTGCAAGAGCATGGGGTGAAGCTGGCCTCCGAGAACTGGGCCAGGGACTGGGAGCCCTTTGTTGTCGCCTGCTTCAATGCATGCAATGATCTGGACAAGGCGGCACTGGTCCCGGTATCCCGGTGCATCAACGAGATGAAGGAGGCGGCATGAGTGGGGTTCGGGACGAATTTGAGGAATGGTTCCTGTCCGTAAGCCATGAGCCATACGGCTGGCTTGATCACAACGGTCTGGAGCGAACAATAGCCGATGGTTACTCCGACTCATACGTCCAGGGTTGCTGGGTCGGCTGGCAAGCTAGGGGGGAGGGCGAGAACACCGCCGCGTCTTCTTTCACCCCAGTTGAGGCTGACAAGGCTGATAAATTGCGTATTTACACCGTTACCGAGCCACTAAAACCACAAGAGGCTGATAGTCCTGAGCCGCGAATTACACACCTCGAATGTAAGTTTGAAATAAAGTCAGAATAAACCCTTGACCATTTGTTCGGCTGAAGGCATCATTTCGCCATATTAGAGTTTTGCCTCTGGCAAAAACCTCTCACCAGAACCCCGCCATCGTGCGGGGTTTTGTCGTTTTCAGCCCCTCCACACCCATTGCTCCGAGCTGGGAGTGCTGCAGGGGCTGTTTGCTTTTGCGTGGTGGAGAAGTGGCCTATCTCGCCGGCCTCATAAGCCGGAGATCGCTCGTTCGAATCGAGCCCTCGCAACCAGCCAACCAACGCCAAGTGCCCGCAGCCGCGGTCCTTCCCATACCTGGAGCTCTCCCATGATGATGCGATACCTCAAGTACTGCGCCTTGGCACTGTGTGCCTGTTTCGGCATGTCCGCTTTCGCCGACGGCCTGCGCGTGGAACAACCGGCGTTCACCGTGGCCCGCGTGCTGGCCTCCATCGGTGATTTCTACAGCACCTCGGCTGCCCGCCTGGAGCTGACCCTGGCACAGTGGCGAACGGGTGGCGAAAGAACCGATGAAGCCCTGAAGTCGAACCTGCGCGCATCCAGCAACCACTTCGTGATGGCCTCGGCCAAGCCGTTGCCCGAGAGCTACGGCCTCGCACCCTGCTGACTGCGCCTGGAATAGAAAAAGCCCGGACCAAGTGCCGGGCTTTTTGTCTCCATCTGAAAGCCGCCCTGGTGGCCGTTTTCAAATGCAGATACTGGCCCTCATTAGGGCCTCAAATTTCCCTCGTTGCTCCTTGCGACACCTTGGCCGTCTCCCCGCGGCCCTTTTATTCGGATGGACCTGGCCTATGACTGACCCATCGCGCACCAACGAAGGCGCCGTCTCCAGGTTCTTTTCCCCAATTGCCCAGAACGTCATGGGCTGGGCCTTGACTGGGATTCTGGGGTACTGCGGATTGATCCTGAACTCGATCAGCAATCAACTCAGCACCTACCAGACCAATCAGGCCGTGATGGTTCAGCGCGTGGATGGCATCGACCGCCGCCTCGACTCCAACGAGAAGCTGACTGACTCCAATCGTATGACGCTTCAAGGCGTTGTGTATCAGGTGAACACCCTGAACGAAAGCCTGAAGTCCTACATCGTGAGCGGACGGCCCAAGTGAAACGCCTGCTGATCGTCCTCCTGCTTGCCGGGTGCACCCAGAAGCCGACGATCACCCCCAAACCAGTCGAAACCCACACGACGGTTTACCGCATAACCAGCCATTCGTGTGACGCCCCACCCGAATCCAAACGCCTGCGCGATGCGCTCAACGACGCCGCCAGGTGGAAGAAATATGCCGAAAGCCTCGAAAAACTGCCCTCCGCGAAGGTCACGCCCAATGAAGCTCATCCCTGAATGGCGCAAGTGCTGGCGAATGAGCAGCGTGCAGATCGCTGCCGCCGGCGCCGTGCTCAATGCCGCGGCTGCCGCCTGGTCGGTGTTCCAGGGCGCGGTGAACCCTCTTGTGTTCGCCTGCGTGAACATGGGCCTGAGCTGCGCTGTGGCCGTTGCCCGCGTGGTTCAGCAATCGAAGCTGCAAGGGCCGCCGCCGGGAGATCACCCATGAGCATCAAAACCGTAATCACATCCATCCGCGCCTGGTTCTCCGGGCTTTTCACGAAAGAGGCCAAGACCATGACCCTGACCGCTACCTCCACCACTCTGACCGTGGGCACCACTGCACAGCTGACCGCCAGCGAAGCATCCACCTACGCCTCCAGCGACAGCACCGTTCTGACCGTGGATGCCAACGGCCTGGTTACCGCCATCGCTGCAGGCAGTGCCACCATCACCGCAACCTCGATCACCGACGCGACCGTCACCTCCGCTCTGGACTTCACTGTAGAGGCTGAAGCTCTGAAGGCTTCCGCTCCGGTCGCTGACGAGCCTTCGGCGCTCGAGAAGCTGGAAGACCTGATCGAGAAGTTCGGCCTGGAAACCGTCACCGAGATCAAGGCAGGCATCGCCTTCCTGAAGTCGCTGGCCTGATTCGCCGCCCGGCACCGCGCCGGGCGTTTCTTTTCCGTACCAAGGACATGAGCAATGAAGGTCGGCGTTGGGGTTATCACCATGGGTGTGCGCCCGATTCAAGATTACAAGCTGGCTCCTGACTCGTTCCTGCACGTTTACACCGACATTGACCGCAAGGGCCCAGCCCATGCGCGCAATCAGGTGCTCAAAGCCCTGAGCGATGACGGGTGCGACGTTTTTTTTGTGTTCGACGATGACTGCTACCCGACCCGGACTGGCTGGGAGGCGTACTTTATCGAGCAGCACCGTAAGACGGGAATCCACCTTTTCGGGCTGCCGGACATCTTCAATGCCGGGATGAATGGCGCTGATGGGGAAGTGATCTACTGGAACGGCATGCTGGTCCAGTTCGCCATGTACACCCGCAAGCTGCTGGAAGAGGTCGGCTTCTACAACACCCGCTACACCCGTTACGGGCATGAGGACACCGGTTACACGTTTCGGGCGCTGCGCTCGGGCCTGGCCGGGAACAAGTCGGGGTTCCCGTCCCCGATCAGGACGCTGGGGTTCATCCACTCCCAGGACGTCTACGGGGATAGCTCTCTGCAGAACCTGACCCAGGAAGAGAAGGGCGCCTACATCAAGGTCAATGAGCCGATCCTCCAGGCAGAGCTCGACGGCGAGCAGATTTATTACCCCTTTGATCAGGATGGCCAATGAACGCTTCGATCAACCCGGTGGCCCGCCGCGGCAACCTCATGCTGGACATTCGCCCGCACACCTCATGCGACTTCCACCGGATCATCATGCCCTACGGCCAGCTCAAGGCTGAGCCAAAGGCTCCGGTGTTCGTATTCAACCGCCAACCATCCCACGGCATTCACTCGCTGATGGCGATGAAGAAGGCGGGCATCAAGATCATTTGCGATATCGACGACCACTTCGACGTCGGTCCGAAGCACGTGATGTACGAGATGTTCAAGAAGCACAACGTGGCTGAGGTCATCAAGCAGTCACTGCAGCTCGCCGACCTCGTGACGTGCACCAACGATGCGCTTGCCCAGGCGGTGAAGCCATATGCCAAGCGGGTGGAGGTGCTTCCCAACGCGCTGCCGTTCGACCAGGGCCAGTTCACCCTGTCTCAGGACACGATGAGCGACCGCGCCATGGTCTACGTCGCGGGCACCACGCACCGGCACGATATGGCCTTATTCGCAGGCCACATCGACGAGCGCGCCCTGACCATCGCCGGGCATAACCCTGAGCGGGAGGAGTGGCGCAAGATCGAGGCGCTATTCGGTCCAGAGGTCAGCTACAAGCCTGAGACCCCGATCGACAGCTACATGAGCCTGTACGACGGTCATGCCATCGCGCTGGCCCCTCTGGTGGATACCGAGTTCAACCGGTGCAAGTCAAACCTCAAGGTGCTTGAGGCCGGAGCCAAGGGCATCCCTATCGTGGTATCGGACGTTCACCCGTACCTGAACCATACGGACTATGGGGTGGTGGACTTCGCATCTGACAGTCACGACTGGCGCGAGTGCACCGATCGCCTGATGCACGACGAAGGCTACCGCGCCGAACGTGGCCAGCAGCTTGCGGAGCACGTGCGCGAGCACTACCACCTGGACAAAATCAACGAGGTCCGCCGGCAGATTGTCGAGGGGATCGTGTAGGAGGGTGTCATGCGCAAGCCAATGCCTCCCGACCTGCTGGTCGATCTGGCTGAGCTGAGCATGCTCGGGACTCGCCTACAGCCCGCACCGGAAGTTCTGGAATGGGTGCAATCCCAAGTCCTAAGCGAGGAAGGGGACCTCCACAACCCTGATCATGCGCACCTGGTCGATGGGTCTATCCGCTTCATGTGGGCATCCGCCTGTTTCGAGAAGCAGGGTCGCACCGTGCTTGGCCAGGCTGAACAAGTCGCCTTCCGCGCCGGCGGGTGGCAGAAGGCCCGGCAAGAGCAACAGATGCTGGACTGGTTCGGCGAGATACCGGACTTCCTGATCACCCTTGCCGCCGATTACTGCTCCCAGTGCTCGGACGCTGAGTTCTGCGCGCTGGTCGAACACGAGCTGTATCACATCGCGCAGAAGGTCGATCAGCACGGGCAGCCGAAGTTCACCCAAGACGGCTTGCCAAGCCTCACCCTGCGTGGCCACGACGTTGAAGAGTTCGTCGGCGTGGTACGGCGTTACGGGGCGGGAGAGGGTGTGCAGCAGCTGATAGACGCTGCGAGCAAGCCGCCTGAGGTGGCACATATCAACATCGCGAGGGCCTGCGGCACCTGTTTGCTCAAGTCGGCCTGACATTGACTGCGCATTGACGCTGTGAGGCCCTATGGCTGTATTACGTGACGAGGTCAAAGCATTCATCGTGCAGGCGCTTGCCTGCTTCGACACGCCAAGCCAAGTTGTCTCGGCGGTCAAGGAGCAATTCGGCATCGAGACGACCCGCCAGCAGTGCGAGTTGTACAACCCAACCAAGCACGCTGGTCGTTCGCTGGCCGCCAAATGGGTGACGCTGTTCGAGGATACCCGCAAGCGATTCCGCGAGGAGACTGCGGACATCCCGATAGCCAACCGTGCATACCGCCTGCGCATGCTGGACCGGATGGCCTCGCGCGCCGAGACCGTGAAGAACATGGCCCTTGCAGCGCAGTTGCTCGAGCAGGCCGCCAAGGAAGTGGGCAATGCCTACACCAACAAGCAGCAGCTTGAGCACACAGGCAAGGACGGCGCGCCTATCCAGGTGGCTTACACCTCGGATGACTACCACGCAGCCCGGCAGGCCCTGCAGGAGCGAATGAACCAGAAGGCCTGAGCATGAGCGCGATCCTCGAATGGGAAGACCTTGAGTTCCCTGAGCGCGTGGCGATTGCCGATATGTCGCTCGATTCGTTCCTCTCGTTCACCCGTATCTGGTTCGAGCTGATCCAAGGCGACCGGCTGCTGGTCAACTGGCATCACGAGTACATGGCCCAGGCTATTGACGACCTGATCGCCGGCACGCTGCAGCCGCGCAACCTGATCATCAACATCCCGCCAGGCGGCACCAAGACAGAGTTCTTCTCCGTCCACCTTCCCGCGTACGTGAACACCCTGGTGCGCGATGGAAAGCTAAAGCGCTTCCGCAACCTGAACGTCTCGTACGCCGACACCCTGGTGAAGCGCAACTCTCGCCGAACCCGCGACATCATCGCCAGCGAGCCCTATCAGGCCCTCTGGCCGTGCTCCTTTGGGGTCAATCAGGCGGAAGAGTGGGAGATTGTCGACGACAAGGGCCGCTCCATTGGGCAGACCGTGTCGAAATCGGCCGGCGGCCAGATCACTGGCGGCCGGGGTGGCTACTTCGGCCCTCTGTTCTCCGGCTGCATCCTGCTGGATGACTTCAACAAACCGGTGGATATGTTCAGCGAGACGAAGCGCAACAGCGCCAATCTCATGCTGACCAACACCATCCGCTCCCGGCGCGGCGACAAGTCCAAGGACAATGCCACCCCGGTGGTGAGCATCCAGCAGCGCCTGCACACCGATGACGCCACTGGATTCATGATGTCCGGCGGCATGGGCCTGGACTTCTCGCACATCTGGATTCCGGCCCTGATCGATCAGGCGTACCTAGACAGCCTGCCCGAGCCCTGGCGCACCAAGTGCTGGAACACGATCAAGGACACCGACTCGGTTGAGGTGGGCGGTGTGCGCTACTGGTCATACTGGCCAGAGATGGAGCACGTAGGCGACCTGGTCGCGCTATGGGAGCGGGACAACTACACGTTCACCTCCCAGTACCAGCAGAAGCCCGCGCTGCTCACTGGCGGCATCTTCAACACGGACTGGTTCGGCACCTACACTCGGGCACCGCACCTGCAGTACCGTGCGATCTACGTGGACACCAACAGCGGCAAGGTCAACGACTACAACGACTACACCGTGTTCACCCTGGTAGGCATGGGGGTAGACGGCAACCTCTACATCCTCGACGTGGAGCGCGGCAAGTGGGACCCTGAAGACCTGCTCCAGAAGGCCATCGAGCTGTGGGACCGCTGGAAGCCCTACGACCGGCGCCGCCCAATGCCGATCCGGCACATGGGCATCGAGGACAAGCAGGCCGGCCAGGGACTGATCACCACGCTCAAGAAGCGCAAGGAGATCCCCATACAGGAGATCCCCCGGGGCGAAGGGCAGAACAAGCTGGTGCGCGCGCTCAACGTGGTGCCTCAGATCAAGACCGGCAAGGTGTTCATCCCGGCCACCTACGACGAGCAGGGGGAGCGAATCTCGCACGCCCTGTACGCCGATGGGTCCGTTGCTGGTTCCACCGCTTGGGTGCCCACCGCGCTTGCCGAGTTCGCGACCTTCAGCGCCGACGACAGCCACGACAACGACGACATCGTCGATACCTGGATGGATGCCATCAGTGATAACCTCATTGAGGGCGGCAATCTGGACTATCAATCATGGCTGTGAAACCGAAGAGCTTCAGGATCACCATTGAGCTGTACGAGGACGCAAACCCGGACGTGGCCCTGCACACCACGCAGTGGAGTTACCCGTGCCACGGCCTGTTCGGGTCTGACGACTTTCCGCGCCGCATGGCCGGAGACCGCATGATCGAGTTCAAGCAGAAATGCTTCCTCGGTGGCTACCTCGACGACTTCAACCGGCGGCCCAAGCCGGACTGGAAACCAGATTCATAGCCCGAAAGGGCTTTTTTTTCGCCCGGAGGAAACATGACCAACGGCTGGGACTGGAAAGGCCAGGACAACTGGTACATCTACTGGGCGCCCACTGAAGAGTTTCTGACCGGCAAGCGCCGCAGGCTGTCGGCCGTGGCCACCACTCTTGAGGCGGCCATCAAGTCCTACGACGCCTTCAACATGTACGGCGAGGGCTACAAGATCCTCGTCGAGCAGATCCAGCCCACGATGGTCTCCGACATCACCGTGGTGTTCTGTGCCTCTGGCACCTGGGACGCCACCTACGAAGCATTCCTTGCCGCCTCTGGCGTCACCTCGTAACCAGCAGGCAATCCATGAAAGCTCAGAAACCCCGGTACAAGCTGGACAGGTCCGGCGGCCTCAGCATGGTCACGCGTGACGGCCTGGTAAACCTTTACACCGGACTGGGCACTGGCCGCGACAGTCGCACAGGGGCCAGCTTCCAGTTCGGCACCTATCAGGACTTCGTCCAGTACGAGGCGGCCTACTCGGAAAACTGGATCGCCCGCGACATCATCGACATCCCTGTGGATGACGCGACCCGCGAGTGGCGCGAGTTCCAGCACGAAGGTGCAGACCTGATCATGGCCGAGGAGAAGCGTCTGGGCATCCAACAGCGCTTCCAAGAGGGTGTGAAGTGGGCCCGGCTCTACGGCGGCGCCGTGATGGTGCTGATCACCGACCAAGACCTGGCCAAACCGCTCAACCTCAAGCGCATCAAGAAGGGATCGCTCAAAGCTGTGCGCGTCATCGACCGCATGTACATCAGCGGCCAGGACTGGAACTACACGGACATCCTGGCCGAGAACTACATGCTGCCGAACTACTACCTGCTTTATGGTGGTGCGCAGCGTATTCACTACTCCCACGTCGTCCGCATGCCGGGCGCCATGCTGCCAATGCGCCTTCGACAGCTCAACGGGATGTGGGACGACAGCGAGATGCGCCGCTGCCTTGAGGATCTCAAGGATGTCGTGGAGTCGAAGGGCGGCATTGCCAAGCTGATCCAGACGGCCAACGTAGATACGGTGACTGTGGAGGGACTGAAAAGCGCCCTTGCCGCCGGCGACACCGAGAAGGCAACCATCGACCGGTTCAAGATCTTCAACCTGATGAAGTCTGCCCACTCTCTGGCCCTGCTCGACAGCAAGGAGGTGTTCGACCGCAAGGGCGTCTCATTCAGCGGCCTTGGCGACATCCTCACCGTTCTGATGACGTGGATCTCCGGCGCTGCTCACATCCCCATGACCCGGCTGTGGGGTGTGCAGGCGAAAGGCCTGGGCGATTCTGGCGCCGGCGATATGAACAACTACTACAACGGCCTGCGCGGCAAGCAGGAAGGCCCGTACCGCCAGGTGATGGAAAAGGTCGACCAGGTGCTGGTCAGGTCCGCGCTCGGCGTATACCCCGACGACTACGAGTTCCAATGGAAGCCGCTCGACCAGCCTGACGGCCTGGAGCTGGCCCAGACCCGCAACACCAACGCCCAGGCCGACGATCTGCGTATCCAGCAAGGCGTGCCTCCCTACCTGGTCATGCAGAAGCTCAACGCCTCGGGCGAGTTCGATATCCCGGACGGTGTGATCAACCAGATGAAGGCCAACCACGATGCCCAAGCAGCTGGCGAAGCAGCCGACCGAGAGCCCGTATCAATCGCGGGCGGTGATCCGGCCGACGAGAAAGGCTGAAGCGGCGTACCGGCGAAGCCTGCTTGATCTGGTCGATGCCATGGCCCTAGCCGTGCGCGACCGGATCGTGCCGAGGCTCAGGCTGACGTGGGAGGCCCACAGCCTTGAGCCGAAGCTGATCACCGAGGATGCGAGCTATTCCGACCTTCTGGTCGAATTGATCGCCTCGACGGCCAACATGTTCCTGACCATCGACCTGCGCGGCAGTGCGTACCGCCCCAAGAGCAAGCCGGCCCCCAGCAAGAAGCGCAGGAAGCCCCGGGTGATCGACTCCCCCGCAGAGGAGATCGCCCTGCATGCAGTGCAGATGGCCGCCGATGAAGCCGACGAGCATGTGGTCAAGGAGTTGCGCCGCACGGTCAAGATCGACGCCGAGAAGCTGATGACCAGCGAGGGCGTCAACGACTACATCGACGCCATGGTCACCAGCAACGTGGCCCTGATCAAGACCATCCCGCAGGAGTTCTTCAGCGACGTAGAGCGCACCATCCTTGATGGATATGCCCAGGGCATCGCGCTGAAGCCGATGATGGAGCAGCTGCAGGAGAAGGTCGGCGTCAGCGCCCGCCGGGCCAAGCTCATCGCCGCCGACCAGATGAACAAGGTCAACAGCGACGTCGAGCGCCGGCGGATGCTGAATATCGGTATCACCCGCTACAAGCACTCCACATCGAAGGACGAGCGCGTCAGCGGCAACCCTGCTGGCCTTTACCCAAACGCCAAGATCAGCTGCTTCGGGATTGCCCAGCAGGACATTGGTTACGGACCGGGCGTCTATCTGTTGGTTGATGGCGCCACCTGGAAGGGTCAGAAAGGCCTGTTCCCCGGTCGATGCCACGTCAAGTGTCGATGCACCTACACCCCTCAGATAGAGGGATTCGATTACTGAGCCCCGCTGATGCGGGGTTTTTTCTGCCTGGAATTCAAGTATGAAACTCAGGGTTCAAGACAAGAACGCCTCACTGGGCAGTCGCCGCGAGTTCACAGACAACGGCTACCTCAAGGTGCCCGGCCGGGTTGCCCGGGTCGGCGTTCAGGACTATCGCGCTGTTGAGTTCGACTACCAGGCCATCAACAGGCAGTTCGGCCTGCAGCTTAAGCCTATGGACGTCATGCGCGTCTACCGGCCTCCCGAGTCGGTATTCGATCCGATATCGCTGGCCAGTTACGACAATGCCGACATCACGGTCGAGCACCCGGGCGACTTCGTCGGCGCCGAGAACTACATGGGCACCTCGGTGGGCCATGTGATGAGCGAAGGCCGTCAAGCCCCTGAAGACCCTTCCTGGGTAGAGGTCGACCTGCTGATCAAGGACGGCTTTGCCATCAAGGCAATCGACTCAGGAAAAGCAGAGCTCAGCGCCGGCTACGAAGCCGAGTACGACTACCAGCCAGGTACCACTCCCTCCGGCGAGGCCTACGACTTCATCCAGTCGGGCATCGGCGTGAACCACGTCGCGATCTGCGACAAAGCCCGCGCAGGCCATGGCGCCCGCATCTTTGACTCACAGAAGGAACACGAAATGCCGAAGGTAAAACTCTTCGACGGCGCCACGGTTGAGGTCCCGGACGAAAACACCCAGACCATCATCCAGAAGGCTATCGATTCGCTCGTTGGCACCCTGGACTCTGAAAAGGCCCGCGCCGACAAGGCTGAAGCCACTCGCGACTCGCTCGACGGCGAACTCACCACCCTGAAGGCCAAGGCCAGCGACTCGGCGCTGTCTGAGCGCGTGACCCTGGTGCTGGCGGCGCGCGACTCCGCAGTACGCCTGGCAGGCAAGGAGTTCACCACTGACAGCTGCGACCCCATCGCGATCAAGGCCGAGGCCCTGGAAGCGGCCGGCGTGAAGTGCCGCAAGGCCGAAAAATGGGCTGATGCCTCCCCTGCGTACATCGAGGCGTTCTTCGATGCCGAGATGGAGCGCAAGGAAGACGACGAGGACGAGGAGGAAGACAAGAAACAGAAGGCGAACGACTCGCTGAATGGCCTGGCCAAGGATCTTGCGGGCGCCAAGCCCAAAGGCGGGACCACCGCTCAGCAAACCCGTGACGCCGACTATCAGGCGTTCCTCGATAAGCGCTACGGCGTACAGGAGGCCAAGTAATGGCTATTGCACAAGACCAGTTCGACTACTACCGCGGCGATGCCTACGAAGGCCAGATCGGTACCATCGAGATCAGCCGCGTCTCCAGCGGTGTGGCAGGCGCGGATATCGCGTTCGGCCGTGCCGTGGTGCGCGACCCAGCCACTGGCGACATCCTGCCCTGGGCAACCGACTCCAATGCCTGGGATCTGCTGGGCATCTCGGTCCGCTCCCTGACCGGCAACAGCGTTCAAACCCCGCAGTACGGCAGCGTGTACCCAGTCACCACCGCCGGCTACCTGGCGGGCCAGAACCTGTCCTTCATGACCAATGGCGCTATTCGCGTCATGTGCGTGGACGGCGCGCTGGCTGGTGATGTCGTCAGCGTCGTGAGCGCGGCCGGCGACAACCTGGGCCGCTTCTCCACCGGTGACGGCGTCCCGATTCAATTCCTCCGCTGGAAGGACGACGTGACCGCCGGCGCTATCGGCTGGATCGAACTCAACGGCATCTTCAGCGCCTCTGGCGTGTAACAAGGACCCGAGCACATGAAAAACACCGCACGCATGAGCACCTTCGACACCGATCCGACCGCTGCTCTGTCCTTCCTGACTCAGCAAGCGGCCTACATCGAGGCCGAGGTGTACCGCCAGGAATACCCGCAGTACAAGTACACCCAGCTGGTGCCGCTGGACAACAGCGCCCCAGATTGGGCACAGGTCGTCGGCTTCCGCTCGGTCAACAGCCGCGGCGAGATGAAGCTGTTCGGTCCAAAGTCCACTGACGTGCCCACCGTTGAAATCGCGGCCACCATGGGCTTCCACGAAATCCAAACCGGTGCCTTGGGTTACGAGTACAGCATCGAGGAGCTGGGCTTTGCGCAGCTCAATGGCATCAACGTGGACAACGAGCGCGCCATCGCTGTACGCGAGGGCGTCGAGAAAGGCCTGAACCAGATCTACCTGCAGGGCGGCCTGGTAGCCGGCGCGAACGGCAAGACCCAGGCGGTTGGTGAAGGCCTGTACACCGGCGGCAACGTGCCGCGCCTGGACACCACTGGCACCATTGCCTCGCTGGTAGCTGCAGGCAATGCCCAGGGCGTTCTGGACATCTTCTCCAACGCCTACAACCAGGTGTTCCTGACCAACACCAACACCGTGCATGTGCCGAACATGTTCGTAATGCCTGCAAGCACGCATCAGCTGCTGCAACGCACCCTGATCAACACCGGCAACGCCAGCAACTACACCTTCCTGATGTTCCTGCAGCAGAACTTCCCGAACATGACGTTCGATTGGGATGTGCTGCTGGAAAAAGCTGGCAAGAACGGTTCCAAGCGCCTTGTCGTGTACAAGAAGGACATCCGCGTCGTGAAAGGTCACGACGTGATGCCTCTGCGCTTCCTGGCCCCGGCCACCGCCGACAACATCAACTTCAAGGTGCCAGCCATCTGCCGTACCGGTGGTGTGGAATGGCGTATTCCCAAGGCTGCCGCGTACTTTGACGGCCTGTGATGGTCGGGGCTTCGGCCCCATTCACGAGGATGCCCCATGGACATCACTTCCGACGTGATGGACGCGTTCCGCGCGGCCTATCCCGAATTCAGCGACGTCACTGCCTGGTCAGCTGGCCAAGTACTGATCGCCCTGCAGGATGCGGACAACGAGACCGGCCCGCGCTGGGGCAGCTACAGCAAGCCCGTTCGGTCGATCAAGCAGCGCGGCATGTTTGCCTACGCAGCCCACTCGCTGGCAAAGCGCAAGATGCAGAGCCAGCAGATGCAGGCCGGCTCCATCCCCACTCCCGGCGCTCAAGTGGCCAGCAAGTCCGTTGGCGATGAGTCGGTCAGCTACGCAGTCAGCGCCCCTGACTACGACCAGGCGACTGCCGACGGCGATCTCTATTTGACCGCCTACGGCAAGGAATTCCTGCGCTTGCGTTCGCGCATCATCGGCCCAGCAATGGTGTAACCATGGATATCAAGGTTGAGGTGAGCGGTCAGACCAAGGCCCAGCTGCGCGAGACGCTGAAGAAGATCCAGGCGCGCGTGCGCGATCGCGCTGTATTCATCGGCATCCCAGAAGGATCTGGCGAGCAGGACGGCATGACCATCGCCAGGCTCGGGTCAATCCATGAGTTTGGCGCGACGATCAATCACCCTGGCGGCACGCAGTACGGCTACAACAGCGTGGAAGACGCCCAGGATGGCAAGGTGCGGTTCCAGCCTACAGGCAAGGGCGTCATGGCTCTTGGCGTGACTGGGCCGCACCAAATCATCATTCCTGAGCGCTCATTCCTGCGGGTGCCGTTGCGGGCGCACACGGAAGACATCAAGAAGGCCTGGCGCGCGATCATCCCAAAGGTGATTTCGGGCGAGCTGACGCTGCTCAACGGGCTACATCAGCTCGGCAGCCGGGCATCGGACTTTTGCCGGGACGCCATCAAGGAAGGGATCAACCCGCCCAACGCCGAGTCGACGATCCGGCAGAAAGGATCAAGCAAGCCCCTGATCGATCACGGCATTCTCGTCAGCAAGATCACGTACCGAGTGGAGGTTTAGCCATGCTCACAATGGAAGGGCATATCGACTCGGACTTCGTGTCATCCCCTGATGGCGGGGTATGGCTGGTCCGCGCCGGTGCAGGTGACTACACCGGGCCCGGCGGGGTATGGCAGGACGCTGGAGAATCCACGCGCACCCAGCTCACCCTGGTGAACATCCAGCAGGCCTCGCCCAAGAGCGTGGAAGCCATGGTCGGTACTTCCGGTGCATTCAACCCGCAGGACTGGAAGATCGTGCACATCAACCAGGGCATTTACCTGTACCCGGACGACAGCGGCCAGTTTGCTGACCTGCTGGAGTTCTCGGACGGCCTGGCGATGCGCCAGTGGCGGGTCAGGCAATGCGACAACCGGCCATGGCGCAGCTACTGCCGCGCGATGGTGGAGCGGTACCGAGGTGACGGATGAAGGACATCAACGACCTCAACCCGATCTGGCAGCAGATCATCTGCTCGCTGACCGGCGCCGCGGCCAACCGCGTCATCCTCGCCAATCAGGGCCGGCCAATGCCTGGCGGCACTGATCTCTCAGCCTCCTACTTGCTCGTGCCGCTGCGGGCCTATGGCTGGCCGACTTTCGACTATGTCGACGTGCCCGCCGTAGAGCCGGCAGATCCGACGCTGGGCACCTGGACCGACTGGGACGTCACCATGAAGACCACGATGGTGTTCCAGCTTTCGGTGAACCTGTTCAACGATGGCGCCGGGACCGCGGTTATGAACCTGCCCAATGGCAACTTCAGGCCGGACATCGCTTCGCTGCTGCGCCAGAACAAGGCTGGATGGTTCAAGTCGAGCCAGCCGCGGAACCTGACCACATTGCAAAACGCCGGTATGCAGCCCCGCTACCAATGCGACCTGACGCTTTATGCCGAGGTCGAGACCACCTATGCCGTCCTGCGCGCCGCCGGCTTCCGCTACGAAGTGACCGACGCCCTGACCTTACGCAAACTTCAATCAGGACAATACAATGGCAGTTGACATCTCCAACATCGTTCCCATTTCGGTGTCGATCTCGTCGTCGGGCCTCGCGGATGCTGACTTCACCAGTTCGGTGGCGTTTGCTGACCTGACGGACCTGGTGACCGCCGGCACCTTCCCGATCAACACCTATCAGGACTTCACCAGTCTTGATGACATCGTCACCCTGTTCGGGACCGCATCCGAGATTTACTACCTGGCGTCGACCTACTTCGCCAACAAGACCCGATCCCCGACGTTTACCATCTTCATGAAGGAAAGCTCTGCGGTCGACCCAACCGTGGCCGCCTCGCAGATCGCAGCGTCGGGCGTATGGCGCTACAACCATTTCTTCAAGAATGGTGATGTGAAGGTCGGCAACGTGTCAGCCCTTGCAGCCTGGGCAGATGCTTCGAATCGCGCAGTATGGGTCAGCGTGAGCGATGCCGCAGCCATCACGGCCGGCTCGACTACCGACCTTGTGTCGGTGATCGCTGGCCTGGGTGCTCGCCATGTGTTCCAAGGCTTCCGCGCGCCATCAACTCTGGCTGCTGATGCCACCCAGGGCTACCCGATGAACGCGCTGGCAGGCAAGTTCACCAAATGGAACCCGGCCGGGGCCAATACCGCCATCACTGGCGAGTATCAGACTCTGACCAGCGTTACAGCGGACTCCCTTTCCTCGACCGCTATCGGGATCCTGAAGAACAAAAACTGCGCCTACTTCTCCAAGGTCATTTCCAGCGGCAGCACCACCGGCTGTATGTCGATGAATACCAAGTCGCCCTCTGCAAATGGCGAATGGATCGACGACGTGATCGGTGTGGATATGCTTGTGAACGCTCTGCAGGTAGGGCTGTTCAACTGGCTGATCCAGCCGCAGACCAAGCGCGGCCTGGATGCCAAAAACTTCGCTGGAGCCATCACCGAGGCCGGCAACGTCTGCAAGTCGTACTTCGACAACGGATTCCTCGGCGCTGGCTACATCACCGACCCGGACACCGGCAAGGACCTGTACCTGGCCAACGGGTATTACATCGACAACGACCCAACCGACGTTGAGAGCCTGACCACTGCCGAGCGCCAGGCCCGTACCTATCCGGTGCTGAACGTCTACGTTCTGCGCGACGGTGCGGCCCACTTCATCCCTGTCAGCCTCTACGTGGAGTGATAACGAATGTCCATGACCAACTACGGCGCCGCCGGCGCCAACCTGTCGATCAACGGCATCACGATCAGCTCCTTCGGTGACACTGATCCTCCCATCGTGATCGAGGATATCGAGCCGCGCGCCGCGCTAAAACGCGGTACTGGTGGCGGTTCGGTGCGCCTGGATAACGTCACCCGCGCCAAGCGGTTGACCATCCACCTGCTCCCGGGCTCGGACGAGGCGCGCCAGATCATCGCCCTGGACAAGACCCGCGTCGACTTCTACGGCGCCTTCAGTCAGTCCGGCTCTGGCGAATCGCTGGTGTTCTACAGCGGCATCCTGGTCAACCGCGGCCAGCTGGGCCGTGGCGGTAAAACCAACGTGTCCGACGACCAGTTCATCTTCGAGTTCAACGACTCCGAAGAGGTTTAACCCCCACGCAGGCCGCTCCGGCGGCCTAACACCCGAGGAATGACATGGCTCGTCAACTCAAGATCCATATCGGCGGTACCGAATACGGCGGCACGACGGCTCCGGCCAAGGCCCAGGAAGAGATGCTGCACCTGGCAGTGAATGTCGGCCTGATCTCGTTTCTCAGCGACAAGAACCCGTCCGGGGATGCGGAACTCGTAATGGCGTTGCTGCGCGCTCCATTCGAGGCCGTGCAGCGCCTGACCGCGCTTTCACTGCGCAACGGCGCCACCGACCTGGTGCTGCGCGACGACGGCCAGGGCAACGTCGTGCTGCCCATCGGTCCAAACCTGTTTCAGGACAACATCCAGTTCTACTACCTGCTGGTCGCCTACGTCCTGCGGGAGAACCTCAAGGGTTTTTTCGCGCTACTCCCTCAAGGCGACGCCGATCAGCCGGGGGCAGCGTAAGCAAGACCAACTGGTTCCTCTGGCGGCCGTGCGTGGCATCAACCGCCTGCCCGGCACCCCTGGCCAGGTATGAGCAGATGCTGGACGGTACGTTTGATCTGGGCGACGTCATCGAGATGCACAACGTGCTCGATGAGATGGAATCCATGTACGAACGGGCCATGAATGCTGCGCGCCGACGGTGACGCTCAATGCGTGTTGATGAAAACACAGTGGTCAGCCATCAGATTCATCAGCATCTTATCAATTGTGCACTCAACCGAAATTGCGTCCCCTTTTGATAGGTTGGCTACTAGGCGCCTCTGATCCTCATCAAAAAGTCCCTGGAAGTCGATTTTGGCCTCATGGGCGCTGTCGGTTAACACCACGTATGGCTGGCCCAGCACGATACCGACGCCCTTAACATCCCCCCATGTTCTGATTCTCTTGCCACCATATTGACCATCGGCCGCCACTTCATTCGCGTCGTAGTCATTAATCAATTTGACGATTGGGACAACTCGACCTGGGGCAGCCACTTCCTTTTTTGCATCTGGCTCTTGGGCGGCATAAATCGCAAGTCCAGCTATCGCAATCCCGATAGCGATAAAAATCTGGCGCTTCTTCCTAAGGCTAGCTTCCATCTGGTTCACGCTTCCGCAGTTCTGGCAGACGATGGCCGACGCCGGAAAGCTTGCCCTGCAATCAGGGCACACCTTGTTGTCCCTCATAGCTACCCCTGCGCTCGAAAAATCGCAGCATAGCATTTCCATTGGAGCCACCAATGTCAGAAGAAGTAATCGACGCGCTGCTGGTAAAACTGGGCGTGACGGTTGACCAGGCCAGCTTCGAAGAAAGCACGCAGGCGGTTAATGGCCTGGACAACGCGATCAACAAGGCCGCTCGCGACCGAGGGAAGACCGGCCTCGACCGGATCGGCAAGAACATGGCCGACACAGGTGTCGGCGCGCGGACCGTTGAGCAGGGGATCGACAAGTTTGGAAAGGCAGTTGATCGAGTTCCCCGCTCGGTCAATGTCCTGCAGACGCGCCTAGGGTCCGCCACGCAGCAGATGGCGAGCTTTCGCAAGGAGACGCAAGCGGCGGTCGCATTGCTGTCGAGAGGAGCTGGTGCGGCTGGGCTGGGCCCTCTCTCGGGCAGCTTGTTTTCCATGCTTGCGGGCGGAGGCCCGATTGCTCTTGCAGCTGCAGGCATTGGCGGCCTGGCAGCAAACTCGTTCTCCTATGCAAACGGGGCATTGAGCACCAATGTCAGTGCCAGCACATTTGGCGTGTCAATGCCTGACCTCCAGAACTTCAATCGGTTTGGGAAGAAGGTCACTGGCGAGGATGATGTAGGGACGCAGATTCTGCAGGCGGCCCAGCGTGTCAAAATGGGGTCTCAAGTCGGCAATGTGCCTATTGACATTGCACGCTATGGCGGTGTGCCGGCCGACTTCGCGGACGCCTTCAATCGTCCGACCATGGACGTTGTAGATACCATCAAGCGTCAGCTAGAGAGGGTTAGTGATCCCCTAAGGCGCCAAGGTATCGGTAGCGTTCTAGGGCTGAATCAAGCAGCGATAATGACTCTTGAGCAGGATTATCGAACTGGAATGCGACAGTCAGATAAACCCGGATCTACCTACACCGACCAAGATGTGGCGAATGCTCGTGCTTTCGAAAACTCGCTAGTTGACCTGACCGCAGATTTCGACAGGCTTCGCAACAAGCTTGGCGCTGACTTCCTGCCGTCGCTGGACAACTTCGTAAAACGTGTGGACGGGATGTTCGCCCAAGGTGGCATCGCAGACCGCATCACCCAGTTTGCGGATCATGTCAGCAAGGGAGACTTTAAAGGTGCTGCTGACATCTTGAAGGACAAGAGCGTCAAAGATACCGCTTCAGGTTTCGTCGATTGGGCTTCAAAACACTTCCCGGGCGGGACCCTGATAAAAGGCGCGGTTGATGGAGCTCTTAGCTCACCTGATGGCTCTAGCCCTATGGACATGGCCAAGGCTGCATCGGATGGCACCAAGAAGGCCTGGTACGAATCGCATCCGATTTTGAGTCATGCGATCGACTCTGGGTCGCAAGCAGCCGCGGAAGGCTCATACGATATTTATGAGTCAGGCAGAAATGCTTGGAACGCGAAGATGCCCAGCGCTCATATTGACGACGATGTGAATAAACCGCTTCGCCCCGGCTTTGAGCCCCGGCCAAGAGCCAAAGAGGATTTGCCTAGTCCACTTGCTCAAGGCAACCAGAATGACGCCCAGCAGCGCGCCTTGAAGTTTTTCATGGAGAACGGTTACACCCGGGAGCAGTCATCCGGGATGGTGGCAAACCTGGTTGCAGAGAGCGGGCTGAAGACGGATGCCGTAGGGGACAATGGACAGGCCTATGGTCTAGCCCAGTGGCATCCTGACAGGCAAAAGGAATTCAAGGACTTCTTCGGCAAGGACATCAAGGGCTCTACTGAGCAGGATCAGCTCAACTTTATCCTGTATGAACTGCAGAACAAGGAGAAGGCCGCTGGCGAGGCGCTGCTGAAAACCAAAAATCCTTCTCAGTCCGCCAGCGTCATGCGTGAGATGTATGAACGCCCCGCGGACAACCCCGCTGACGCCAGGCGGCGCATGCAGATCGCTGAGAGCCTGAACAGCGGGCAGGCGCCAGATGCAGTGCCGACCCAGCAGCAGCAGGTTCAAGCCGTGGAATCCAAAGTTCCGCAACTGGCCAACTCATCAGTGTCATGGCAGATGCTTCCGCCGGAGCCGGCTGAGCAGCATGCGGAAGGATCGGATGGCGCGATGGTTCAGCGGCTGCTTGACCAGCAGAAGCCAACGGGTGGTCAGCCCACGGAGAACTTTAAGCCCCTTGAGAGCGCATCTGCGCTTCCGGACTCTGGGAGCAATCTGGACAAGGAGTTCATCGATGCCGCGCTCAAGAAGACCCAGCCAGTGGCGAATCGCTTCTCCGCCCTGACAGATACGCTTCCTTCCGGTACGCCTGATACCTACAACATGGTCGCCAATCCACCGGCGCCGCCTACCGTCGATGCCTCCCAAGCCCAACCGGCCGGCAGCGACGGGAACGTGGTGCACATTGACGCCAGGGGCTCTACGGATGTGCACAAGATCACCAGCGAGGCCATGCGCGCCGCGAGTGATCACTTCCAGGGGCAGATGACTGTCGCTATGTCCCACCTGAGTACGGACCTCGACCAATGAGCCTTGCTGCGATCTTCCTGAACAAGGTGCCCACCCTCGGCGGGAACGGATTCACGCCGATCATTTTCGACGCCATCCTGTCCGAGATGCAGTACGTTTCGGCCAGGATGTCGCAGTACCCGCTGGAGAGCGGGGCCATAGCCTCCGACCATTCGATTCAGTTGCCGAACGTACTCACGGTCACTGTGGGTGTGAGCGACAACCCCTTCAAGGTGGCGACTGCATCCACTACCAGCGGGGCCTCAACGGTTGAGTCGACCCTGATTGGCGCCGCAGCAGGGGCCGTGGTGTCCAAGCTTGGCGGTACGGCACTGGCGCTGCTTGGGCTTGGGATGGGCGCGACCATGTCCAGCAGCTCTTCCACTCGGTCCACAACGGTGAAGAACGCCCTGCATTACCTCAAGGCCACAGGCGCGCTGATCAACTTCGTAGGGACCAAGGAGACCTACAAGAGCGTTGTGGTGGTGGGCGTTCGGTCCGTGATCGACAAGCGGTCTGAGTTGGGGGGCATCTTCCAGATCGACCTGGCGCAGCCGACCATCATCTCCAACACGGGCACTGGCTCGGTGACCACGACCCTCGGCAGCGGAACCGAGTCAACTCAGGGGCAAAGCTCGGTGAATGCCGGCACGGTGGTTCCTTCATGACGACCAAAACGCTTTCGCTGCCCAGCAGCTACAGCTATTTCACGTTCCAATCGTCGCTGAGCAACACGGCCTACACATTCACCTTTACCTGGCTGACACGGTTCTCCTACTACGCGGTGAGCATGTACGGCTCATCGGGCACGCCCATCTTCCAAGGACGCGGCCTGCACCCAAACATGGACCTGCTGGACGGCCTGCAGTTGGGGATCGGTAAGCTCTACCTGGTAGGCGACCCCGCCACGGTGGCGAACCTGGGCATTGATAACGCTCTGACATGGGAGTACTGACATGGGGGTGCTCTACGGGCGCTACTACGAGCTGACGCTGTACTCGACCACCAGCAGCGAATACCTGCGCATGACGGCGCCGGTTCAGGTCCAGTTCAGGGTCAGCTATTACCCGGGCATGGGCTCGATCAAGGGAACGGCAGAGATCACGATCTATGGCCTTAACGTCACGTCCATGGATCAGATCATCAGCAAATACGACCGGGTCAAGCTGGTGGCCGGCTATAACGACAGCTTCGACACCATCTTCGACGGCAACGTATTCACTCCCAGTAAGGGCAAGTTCGGGCCGGAGCAGTACCTGCTGCTGTACTGCTCGATGATCAGCGAGGCCGAAACGAGTGCCAGGATCAACAAAACCTGGGGCAGCGGCACGCGCGTGTGCGATATCGTGCAGGAGGTTGCGACCTCGCTTGGGGTTCCCGTAACGTTCGTTCCGCCGATCAATGACCCGCAGAAAGCCTTCTGGCCTTCATTGGGGAGGGTTTCCAGGCTATCTGCCGCCGCCCCCCCGTATGCCGTACTTGATGACCTTGGCCGCTCGTTCGGTTTTATTGTCTACAGGCTGGTAAACAAAATCCTGCTTTTGCCTGGCAGTGATATGGGGACCGGCGTCAGTCACGAGATATCGGCCGAAACCGGCATGGAAGGATCACCAGTATTCACCGCCGGGCCCACGGTCAACGTGGTGACCCGGATGAATACCAAGATCCTTCCTGGCGATGAAATCGTGGTGAAGAGTCGGTATAGCGTGGTGTCGGCGCAAGGGGTGAACCAAAGCGATCAGACCCAGTTCACCCAGACAAAGTCGGGCAAGTACTACGCCAGTTCGATCATTCACACCGGCGACTTTTACTCGGACGTTTGGTCAACATCGATCCAGGGGTATTCCCGTGGCGTAGCCTGGAACCCCATCACCTCAGGAGACGACAATGGTTGATCGTCACCTGAACGTGAGTGACATGCTTGAGATGTCCTTCAAGCAGGGAATGGCCAAGATCTACACCAGCCTGCCGGCTACGCTGATTGCATTTGACCCCGGCACCCAGCGCGCGCAGATCCAGCTTGGAGTGAAGCGTCGACAGAAAGGCGTCTGGAAGGACATCTCAGTCCTTGTGGATGTGCCCGTCGTGTTCCCAGGCTCACAATCGTGGGCCTTTTTTTATGCCCTGAGCAAGGGCGACGAGGGCTGGGTGCACTTCTCCCAGCGCTGCATCGACGACTGGCTGTCTGCCGGCGGATCAGTGCAGCCTTCCAGCCTGCGCATGTTTGATGCCACCGACGCGATGTTCCAGCCCGGCCTGCGCTCGGCGCTGACGGCGTTCGCGCCCATGCCCAGCGCAGGGGCCGGCCTGGCAAATAAGGCGGGGACAGTTTCCATCACCGCCACGGATGACGCGATTGACCTGAAGGTTGGTAGCACCACCATGGTTTCCACCGCCAGCGACGTGACCCTCACGGTGGGGGGGCAGACTCTGGTTCTCTCGGCGGACGGCCTGTTTCACAACGGCGTGAACATCGGCGCCACGCACGCGCATACCGGCGTCCAGTCGGGTAACGCGACCTCCGGGCCGCCCGTGGCCTGATCCAGGCGAGACATCACATGATCAGAAATTTCGACGGAACCGACCTCGTGACGAGCGGTTCCAGCGTTTTCCTGTCCGACGAGGAAGAACTGGCAGCAAGCGTCGTCTACCTGCTGCGTCAGATCCTCACCGAGGACTTCCTGAGCCAGACCAAGGGCACGCCGTGGTTTGACGGCCTGCTGGGCAAGACTGACCCCGCGCTGGTGGAGATCCTGCTCAAGCAGTCCGTCTTGCAATCGGCAAATGTGACCCAGATCACCGACTTCAGCCTGGATCGTGACCGGATCACCCGCACCTACACCGTGAACATGACCATCACGAACGCAACCGGCACCGTTGCCACCGTCACCTATACCACCTCGGAGTAACCCATGGCGGCAGTAACCAGTAGCGGCGTTACTCTAACCAGCACCCAGGAATACCTGGCCGCGCTCAAGGCCGAGTACCTGGATATCGATTCCAGTTGGGACCTCGACTCGTCCACCCCGGACGGCATGGCGCTGCAAGCCTGGGCCGAGAGCCTGGGCAATCTGGACGAGCTAGTGACCTCGGTCTACAACACCCTCGACCCTAATAGCGCGGTGGGGTTGCAGCTTGACCGCATCGGCGCTATCAGCAACATCCCGCGCGCCGCTGCCACCTTCTCGACGTGCACGGCGACCTTCAAGGGTAACGCGAGCGCCCCGGTACCGGCCGGCACAACCATCCGCAACACGCTGACCGATACCCTCTGGGCTACTGACGGGGCGATTACGCTGGGCAGTGGCGGTACCGGAACCGTGGGCGTGACTTGCACCACCTCCGGCGCGCAGACCGCCAACGTGGGCGAGCTTTCCTCGATCTATGGATCGGTTCCGGCGGGGGTAACCAGCGTCACCAACCCGGTTGCCGCATCCGTGGGAGACGCTCAGGAGGGTGATCCCGACTATCGCTTCCGTCGTAACGTGGCGGTGGCCACGCGCTCAAGCAACGTAATCGACGCGCTGTACTCAGCGGTCTACCTGGTCACCGGCGTCAAGCAGGTGAAGATCTACGAAAACACCCGAACCGTCACTGACGACAACGGCCTGATGCCGAAATCGATCATGCTCATCGTGGATGGCGGGTCCGACGCTGACATCCTTGCGGCATTCGCCTCAGTTAAGTCGCCGGGCTGTGGCGACAACTCGGACCGCACGGACCTGGATGCCTACATTGTCACCGGCTTGACAGCCACGCCCAGTGGCAACCCGGTCACGCTCAGCTTCTTCCGGCCCGAACTGGTCACAGTCTACGAAGACATGTCGATCACCAGCACCACCTTGTCTGACAGCGACAAGACGACGATCAAGACGCAGACCGTTTCCTACTCGTTGGAAGGTTTCACCCAGACCAGCGGGTTCATCAAGCGCGGCTTCCAGATTGGAGAGAGCGTCACTGCGGGCCGGCTGTACACCCCGGCCAACTACGTGGTGGCAGGCGCAGGGATGATCAACTCGCTGTACATCGGAACCACGCCGGGCGCCGTGACCGCGCTCACGGTACCGATTGCCTACAACCAGTTGGCGGTGATCAACGCCGAGAACATCGACATTACCTACGAGTAGCCCTTCATGCCTGACGCCAATTTCGATTACGTGTCGAAGGCCGAGTCGCGCATATACGGTTGGTACCAGAAAGGCCCAAAGCTGGTGGCCTGGATCGACACCATCCCGTCTCTCGTGGGCTCAAGCCTCGAAAATCCGCTACAGATCCTCAACTACATCCTCGACTACCAGAACGTTTCCGGTGTGATGCTGGATATCGTGGGTCGTATCGTGGGGATCAGTGAGCGGCCTCGCATTTCCATGGCGGCCCTGGAGTATTTCGGCTATCTGGGTGACCTCATCGCCAAGGGTTACAACCAGGCCCCGTACTACGACGCCACAGCCGCGACACAGACGGTCCCCATCCCGGACTACGCCTTCAAGTCGGTGATCAAGGGGAAGATCTACAAAAACTCCATCCTCTGCACCATCGACACGGTGAAGGCCGCTGTAGACGACATCTTCGGCATCTCGTGCACGGTCGTGGACAACAAGGATATGACCATGACCATCAACCTGAACACGACCAGCTACAGCAGCGTCCTGTACTACCTCGCCGTCAACTACGACCTCATCCCAAAACCGATGGGCGTTGAAATCACTTCTATCAATGGGGGCAGTTAATGACTCGTCCGGCAAGCTACAACCGTGTGTGGGCCGAAGACGCGGCCACCGACCAGATGGGTGGCGAGAGTACGACCGCTGACCAAGGCGTGATTGAGCAGGGCTGGGTGGGTAGCGCAACGGCTGAGCCGCCTACTGCTCGCATGCAGAACTACTGGCAGATCCGCGTGGATATGGGGCTGCAGGAGATCGAGCGCCAGGGCTTCCTGTCGTGGCGGACCGACGTCGCTTATCAGACCGGCGCTCTTGTCTATTACGCTGGATACCTTTTCCAAGCGATATCTGCCAACACCGGCATCACTCCCCAAGGGGCCGGCGATAACGGTGTCTGGAGCTTTATTCAGCCTGGCAAGTGGCCGACCACGGTCGACAACATCAGCGGGATTCTACCCGTCAGCAAGGGGGGTACCGGGGCCAGTGACGCTCCCACGGCGCGCGCGAATCTAGGGCTGCTGGCTCTTGCCATCAAGAGCACCATCAGCAATGACGATTGGTCAGGTACCGATCTGGCAATCATCAATGGCGGCACTGGCGCATCCAATGCTGCAGACGCTCGGACCAATTTGGGGCTTGGAACCGCCGCTGTAGCCACCATGACGACCTCGTCGCAGGACACCACTGCCGGCCGAGTTTTGAAGGTTGGTGACTGGGGTGTGGGCTCCTACGCTGTTTCTGTCTCCGACCTAGATGCTTTGGGCGGTGGGGGAAGTGGCTGGTTCCGCTGCATTTCAACCGCCAACGGCGTGCCTATTGCTTCCCCATGCCTGGTCAACTACGAAGGGTACAACGCAACTGCTGGAATCATGACCGCACGGACGATAACCACGCCAGTGCGGGTATTTGAGCGTCGCCTCAACGCAAGCGCATGGGAGGCATGGGGCGAGGTCACAAATACCGCTGCACTTGCGGCAATCGCGCTTCTCACGCCTGCGGCCAACACTTTTCCCTACTACACGAGCACCACTGCGGCGGCGCTTCAGGCAATCACAGCAGGGATGCGTGCCGGGTTGGCTCTGACCCCAGCAGCCAACCAGATCCTCAGATGGACAAGTGCATCGGCCGCAGTAATGCAGAGCTTCACGACAGGTGCTCAGGCTCTCGCTGCGCTCACGTATGCTGCTGACCAGATTGGGTACACGACAAGCGCATCGGCGGCCGCGGTAACAGCCTTGACCGCTTACGCCAGGACCCTGCTCGACGATGCAGACGCTCCAACTGCGCGCTCCACCCTCGGCCTTGGCTCCGCCGCCACCTACACCGCTGGCAACGCAGCCGGCCAGCTGGCGCCGCAGGGCTGGGATTTCATTGCCGATAGCGGAACTGCCAACACCTACGTTGGTACCTATTCCCCTGTAATTTCAGCACTCACCGACGGAATGGTGCTCAAGCTGAAAGCCGCGAACGCCAACACCGGGGCCAGCACCTTCAACCCCAACGGGCTTGGTGCAAAGCCTATCGTGAGCATCGCGCACGCTGCTCTGATCGGTGGAGAGCTCACTGCAAACGGTGATGTCTGGTTGCAGTACAACTCCTCTGTGGGTTCAGGATCATGGGTGCTGATCTCTGCAACTGGTGGTACTGCGATGGCCGGCAGGCTTCTCGCGATCAAGGTAATCACTGCTACCGGCGTTTACACGCCAACTGTAGGAACCACCGCCATCGACGTGATTATCGTTGGTGGCGGCGGCGGTGGCGGTGGTTCGGCGCTGGTAGCCGGCGGGCAGGCTGCGGTGGGGGGGCCAGGTTATGGCGGGGGGTACTCCCGAAAATACATGACCTCGGGCTTCAGCGGCGTGACGGTGACCATCGGTAACGGAGGTACGGCAGGCGCGGCGGGCAACAACAACGGTGGCAACGGGGGCACTACAACCTTTGGGTCAGTCATGACCGCAACGGGTGGCGCCGGCGGTGCCGGCGGGGCTGTTGCGAGCTCTTTCCCTTCAGTAACCGGTACAGGCGGCACGGTCGGAGTAGCTGTGGGTGGCGATATCAACATGCCTGGCATGTTTGCGCCGGTTTCCGTGTGCTACTCGGCCAGCTCTGCGATCGGCGCGCCTGGTGCTCCATCCCAGTTCGGCGGCGGTGGCTCAGGCACGAACAGCTCGCTTTCGACCGGTACCTCGGCCACGGCGTACGGCGCCGGTGCTTCAGGCGCGGCCTCGGACGCGACCGTTGCTCAGGCAAAGGCAGGCGGAGTAGGAGCAAAAGGCGTCTGCATCATCATGGAGTACGCATAAATGATCAGCTACGTGGTTGTTGAACAGGCTACCGGCCTTGTGGTGAACGCCATCGTCTGGGACGGCGAGACGGAGTACGACCCAGGCGAAGGCCTGGACGTGGTGGCGAGCGATACGGCCTCTATCGGATGGACCCTGAAGGACGGGCAGTTCGTGCCCCCTGCAGTTCCCGCGCTGACGGCCGAGGAGATCCTCGCGCTTAACACTGGAACCCGAAATGCGCTGCTTACAGCGGCTGCGCTGGCGATTGCCCCCCTTCAGGACGCGGAAGATCTTGCGGTAGCCACGGATGAAGAGATCGCTAGCCTGAAGCTCTGGAAACAGTATCGGGTGGCCGTAAACAGGATCGACCTCACGGTGGATTCGCCGGAGTGGCCGGCCCAGCCATCTTGATCAGCCCGCCCAGCGCGGGCTTTTTTTCATCTGGAGATAAGTGAATGCCCATCACCCAGCAGCAGTTGCTGCAGATCCTCCCGAACGCCGGCCCAGTTGCCGGCGTTTTTGTGCCTGTCCTCAATACCGCCATGGGCAAATATTCGATAATCACCCCGGCGCGCATCGCGGCCTTCCTGGCGCAGGTCGGGCATGAGTCGGGCCAGCTGCGCACCTTGGTCGAGAACCTGAACTACAGCGCTCAGGCGCTCCAGTCTTGCTGGCCGGCCCGGTTCGACGCGGCTCTGGCTGCGCAGTACGCCCGCCAACCCGAGCGTATTGCCAACGTGGTGTACGGTTCGCGCATGGGCAACACCGCGCCCGGCGACGGGTGGAAGTACCGCGGGCGCGGCTTGATCCAGCTCACGGGCAAGTCGAACTACCAGCGCTGTGGGGAGGCTCTGGGCTTGGACCTGGTTGGCAGCCCTGAGCTGCTGGAGCAGCCGGCCAACGCAGCGCTGGCCGCCGGCTGGTTCTGGTCCGTCAATGGCCTGAACACCCTGGCCGACGCCGGCAACTTCACCCAGATCACCCAGCGGGTGAACGGCGGCCAGAACGGCGCCGCCGACCGCCTGGCCATCTACCAACGCGCGCTGAAGGTGCTGGTATGAACGAGACCCTTATCAAGTTGGGAGTTGCGGCCGGCCTGGCGCTCGCCCTCATGTCTGGCAGCGCGTACGTCGCCTGGGCCTGGCAGGCCAACAGCTACGGCAAGCAACTGGCCGCCCAGTCAGCCGCCTACCAGGCGGACCTGACCGCCATCAACAACGCCGGGGCCGCGCAGACGAGCAAGGCCCTGGCCAAGCAGCAGGCGGCCGAGCAGAAGGCCGCCGATATCGACGCCCAGCGCACCAAGGAGAAAACCGATGCTCTTGCAGAAAACGAAACGCTGCGCCGGCAGTACGCCACAACCCAGGCTGCCAATGATCGCCTGCGCGCTGATGTTGCTGCTGGTACTCAGCGGCTGCGGATCGCGGGCAGTTGCACCGCAAACGGTAGCGGTGACAGCGGGGTGCCCAGTGCCTCCAGCGCCGCCGGCCTGGGCAATGCAGGAGCCGTCGAACTCAGTGGAGAAGCTGGACAAGCTGTTTTCGATCTCCGCGCCGACCTCATCCGCGAGCGCTCAGCCCTGAGGGCGCTGCAGGACTATGCCCGGGTGTGCCATCCCGGATAGTTTGCGCGCCAACCAACATTGACCGGCCAAACCGCCTTTCGGATACTGTTCGCATATACAGTATTTGAGCGCGAGAAATGAACGATCTCATCGACGACAGCGCTTTCGCCCTGGGCATGCCCACGCTGCTGGAAACCTACAAGCACCAGTGCGTGCTGCTTGAGGCCGAACTGGCCGAAGGTCGCCGGGATCTGCGCGCGGCCCGGCAGCGGATCGCCGTGCTGGTCACGCTGGCCGACGAACTGGTGCACCAGCGGGACGGGCTGCGCGCCGAGCTGGCCCGTGTACGGGGTGCCCGCTGATGCACATGCTGGTCACCCGCCGGCGGCACCTGGGCGTGGCGCTGGAACCGAAAGCCCTGCGCCGCGCCGAAGCTGTGCGGGGCGGCATTGAGGTGATGGACGAGCTGGTCGAATGCCTGCACCGGCAGTCGCGCGTGGCCAAGCTCCGCGGTGGCGGCTGGCCCAACGATCCGCTGGCCTTTCCGATGCTGCTGGACGTCACGCTGTCGGCCATGGGCCCAACGGGCTTCATCCTGAGTGGCATCGAAGAGGTCGATGGGGTGATGTACTCGCAGGCCTGGTGGTGTCGGGAGGCTTAGGGCATGCCGGCCAGGGCCTGGCTGATTTGGTCTTGGGTGTCATCCAGCGCCTTGAGCGCATCACGCGCATTCTTGGCGGCCACGGGGCCGCCGTTCGTCTCCAGCCATAGCGCAATTTCTTCTACCGCGGCGCCCAGGGCCAGCTGGTTGTGGTGTTGGCGGCGCAGCAGGTCGGCCAGCTGTTTGTCGTCGATCATGGGAATCCTCCGGTTGAAGGTGGAGGGTAGCCTATATAAAGGAAGGGATTTCGTTCGGCAGGACGCCGGGGGCAGGCTCGAAACGCCATAGTGACTTTCCGAGTGACTTTGTGGATTTCGGTTCGGCTCAGTGAGGCATCGTTGCAGCGATCGCCAGGCGGAGAGCCTTGTGTATCGCGGCCTGTAGGCAGGTCCGCTTGCATGGGGTGCTAGGGGTCGAGTGTTCGAATCACTCCGTCCCGACCATATTCTTCAATAGAGCCACCTTCGGGTGGCTTTGTTGTTTTTGCTGTTTGGGCTTTCAAGCGGGCTGCGCGGTGCGAGGGACGCGGCCTGCGGCCGCTGCTACGCGTGCGGTGTGCGCAGGATTTCGCGGTGCCGCTGCCGCCAGGCTGCGCTGGCCCCTGCAGCGTGAAAAAAGGGCCGGCGCAGCCCTGTAGCAGCGGCCATGGGCCGCGTCGTGGCCCGCGCGGTGCCTGGGAAGCGGCCTGCGGCCGACAGCTTGGCCTGCGGATTATCGCTGACCACCGCATCAGGCTTCGCAAGAAGTCAGTCCAGAACGGCTCGGCTTCCGAGGGCCAGCCCCTCATGCCCAGCACTCGCGGCCTCCGTTGGTTTTCACGGCCACGGCGATTATGACGACGACCGACACGATGCGTCCGGCCTCTCTGACTTTGACGTAGGTGGCGTCGATCCACAAGTACGGCCAGTCACCTTCAAGGGGGCGATCAACGAAGGCGTGCACGCGTTCATCGAACTCGCCGGCGAGCCGTGACACTTGGCTTTTTGAGATGCCGGATCCCCATCGCCTTGACCAACTCGTCCACTGAGCGCGTCGAGACGCCTTGGATGTAAGCCTCTTGGATCACCGCTGCCATGGCCTTTTCGGCAGTACGCCGTGGCTCCAGAAAGCCGGGAAAGTAGCTGCCTTGGCGCAGCTTGGGGATCTTCAGGTTTACATCGCCGGCGCGGGTTTGCCAGAGGCGATCACGGTAACCGTTGCGGCTGTTTACTCGGTCGGGGCTTTTGACGTCGAAGCCGACGTTGCACAGGCCTTCGACATCGAGCTCCATCATGCGCTGGGGAACGAACTGGATCATTTGCTTGAGCAGATCAGCAACTGCCCCTTTCTCAACCAGCGCGGTCAATGCGGTACCGGGCTTGGTCATCGTGGTTTCTTTGGTGCTCGTTAGGTCTTCGCAAATTCAACGTTAGCCAAGAATCACGATGACCAGCCTCTTTCGCCCGCAGGGCGCCTTTGGTTGGTTTAGTTACACCACTTCCTGGGACACGATCAGCGTTTACCCGAAAGGCGACAGTGAGGAACTATCCCCGCCGGTGCAGGGCGGATAAATACGCCGGCCGGAATACAGTTGTTAGACGCAATCATCAATCAACGGATGCGTTTGAACGATGCCATGCAAACGTAGCCGGTCACCTATAAAATTCAGGGCTTCAAAAACAGTAATGCGATGAGGTTCGTGTTCCAATGCAGCAACTTAATATCGCTGTGCCTTATGACGAACGATGCATGCTAACACCAAGTGGTTGCGCCGTGGTGTGGCCATTTCTGAATGCAAAGAAAGGCGATGGCCCCTATGAGCTATTTCTGGACACCAATGCCCTGAGTAAAGTGGATTGGGCGCCCCAGCTGCCGCAGGACGTCCGAGACCAGTCCATTCTGAATCCGTTGCCAGCGCTGATGGAACAGTGGTTTTCCAATCCAGAGCTTCGCGCTGACCCGATTACCCGAATAGACGCGATGACCCAAACCTTGTGCGGTTTGGGCTTTAACTTTCGAGCGAATTTCGCCGAGCAACAAGTGGCCCTTTTACGCAGGAATGAAGCGGCGCTGAAGACGCAGTTCAGCCTCATTTTTCCCTATGTGGTGATCATGAAATCATTGCTGTCGAGGAAGATGCCGGTGGATACGGCGCTGGCTGAGCTTGATCGAATTGGCCAGGCTGATATTCCGCGCTTCACTTCCAGCCTTATGTTAACTGCCTTAGGGGTTGTGCTGAAAAGTAAGCAGGCGCTAAAACTAGACGGGGATACGAAGCCTGCATACTCGTATCTGGATTCCTTCCTGGCTTTCCAGTCGGGACAAAAGGTTGAGGGCAGCCACATCACAGTGCCATACCTGCGCAACCGGGCGGGGGATTTGAATCTATGGTTGATACTGCCGACGCTACGCCAGCAGGGTTATTCATTTATTGGCACACCCGCAGTGGTCACGGGCGATAAAGCACTGCACCGATTGATCCTGCGCGTACTGCCACCGCTGCTGCATGACAGTCAGAAAACGTGCTTTTCCATCTTTCCGGAGGGATTGGATGAGGCCCAATGCACGAAAATTTTCCAGACTGTACAGACCGTTGGGATCAGAGGCGAGATGACCACGGAGCAGCGCCGGCAGCGAGTGGCGGCATTGTTTGAGTTGGCCAAGGATTTTTGTGCCAACGCTGAAGAGCGTGCCGCCGTAGACGAAAGTTGGCAGGAATGGTGCCTGCCGGGGCTTGGGTTAAATATCCGATTGGACTGAACTGCCAGCGCCGGTCCTGATTGCTCAGGACCGGAATTAGTTTGGTGAACGCGCCGGCCAATATCACGGCAGTGCCACCGATGACTTCATCAGAGAGTCACGGCTCGTTCAACTCCCTCGCCCGCGCCGTCAAGGTGCCGAGTTGTGGAAGTGACTTGGGGATGGCCTGCATCAAGGCGCTGTCACTGCCGCGAAAGCCATAAATGGCCTGTTTGATATCGCCCACCCCGTAGTCACGCCTTGTCGATATGAAGCTCTCAACGTCCTTTTATCCATCGGTGTTGCGTTTATCAATATAAGGCGTGGTCCGCGCGCACTGTGGTTCTACTAAATCAATATCGGTGCGGGAGACTGTCCATCAGAACATGGGCAGGCCATGCCTAAGCTGTACCTAGCGCAAGCTGCGGAAGGCTGCGCGCAGTTCCTTGAAGGGTCTGCTTATGGCTGTGGATACAACCGGACGTGGATGGCAAGCATTGCCCGAATGACCTCTCGCAGAAGCGGATTGACCTTGACCAAGGTTGCAGTTCGTATCCATCATCTCCACGATCGGAATCACGAAGTCAGCCTTGATAAGGACTGACTCTATTTGCTCTTGGCGCGAGCAACTGATTTCGCAGGTCATACTCGATCGCTTAAGTATTGAGGAGGAGATGGTGGCATAATGCCTAGGAAGGACGATCTGTCCGGTGTGGGCAGGGTTGAATCAATTCAGATAGGGAGGTCTTACTTGTGCGCATTAACTATCTCAGCCCGCGGGGTGTTTTGGAGGTTGAACATGCAGCTCTGCGCGAGATAGAGGCGAAGCTGCCACGTGACTGGGTAGCCTACGCAGCGTTTCGACTGTTGCCTCGCAAGTCCAAGCAGCCGTTGGATGTCGACCTGCTGCTTCTCACAACAAATCGAATTCTCGTAGTTGAGTTGAAGAATTGGTCCGGCGATATCTCCTACTCGTCAGGTCAGTGGCTTCACCGGGGCGACCCGAGGCCATCTCCGGTCGATACTAACGACATCAAAGCTCGGGCGTTGAAGAAGTTTATTCAAGAAAAAAACTCGTCGTTGAAGGTGCCCTTCGTTGAATCGCTAGTGGTGCTGTGCCATCCCAAGTGTAGGTTGATTGGCTTGCCAGATGAGCAGCGCCGATTCGTGACTACGCTTAACGAGTTTTTGCATACCACCTCTGACATAAACCGTTATCAGCAGCGATTTCCCGATATTCCTCCCACCTTGAGCTACAAATCAGCAAACCCTCTCATTCAGCGCAACCAATTCAATACCATTTTTTCCTCATCAAATCCTTCAGTGCTCAAACGCCGCACAGTGTTACACGGCTTTGAACAGGTCGACGATGAGGCTGACTACGTCCATCCGCGCAAGATTTGGTCGGAGTATCTGGCAGAGCATCAGGAGAGTAGAAGCTCAAAAGCCTTACTGCGGAAATGGGATTTCGATGCACTGGCCGAAGGCGGCACTTCCGATGTCGAGCGGCAGACTATCGGCCTTCGCGAGCTCCGCTTAAACGAGGCGCTGCGCGTCCAGGCGCCTGAGCTGCACGAAGACTTGCTAGAACCTATCGGCTCCGCAACCGCAGACGACATTACAACGAATTTTGTAGAGGCATACCGCCTACCCACGGGGATCGAGCGCCTCTCTGATTACTTAGATCGCAACCGCACAAAGACCGAACTAGACAGGCGCCTTTTAGCAAAAAGCATATTGGCTCGTTTTGCGAAGCTGCACGCATTGGGGATCGCTCATCGTGATATCACAAAGCGTACATTGTGGGTGCTCGAGCCTTCCCGTGTCATTCTGTCGACCTTCGCCGCTGCGCGTATTCCGGAAGCCAAGACCGTAGGCGTCCACCGTGTAGAGCTAGAGACAGGATCGATCGAGCTACCAGAAGATGAAGGAATCGCTGCGCAGGCACGCACGGCCGACCCATTCGCTCGCGACATGTTTTTGCTAGGGGTGCTGATCTACGAAATGCTTGAAGAGCACGAGTTGGAGCGTCTCAACAATGTTCCAGTTTACGACGACGTGGTCACTCTAAGTGTTCCTGTGTAGTGGTCAACTGATCCCGGACACTGCGTTAAGTTTTTCCTCGGCAACGGCAGGCGCCAAGCCGTCGTTGAACTG